>CAMATG010000614.1 GCA_945860645.1 Candidatus Sulfopaludibacter sp. SbA3
GACATCGCCAACCCCTTCTCCCGCAACTTCTCCCGCAAAAACCCGTCAATGGACCCGCTTTTCGCGCGTACCGGCTCCAGCGACCACAACCCCTTCCCTGTCCCCAGCCGGCCCGGCCACACCGCTCCCGCCTCCAGCCACGCCAGCACCTCCGCCCGCTCCCCGGCCGCCAACCCGCCCCCTGGCGGCATCTGTCCCGCCTCAACCCGCGCGCGCAGCCGGCCCATCAAAACGGCGCCCGCCTCCGCCCGCGTCTCCAGGCTCAACCCGCCCACCCGCGCTTTCGAGTTATGGCAAGAAACACACCGTTTTTGCAGGATTTCCGGCCCTCCGGCAAACACCGCCGAAGCGCCACATAATAGAAGAACAACGCGAGTCATCCCCAACATGGTATCCGACCCCAAGCCCGAACTCTTCCTCCCTCTTCGTACCCCCGGCCCTTGGACCGAGGACCGCTACCAGTTGGAGCCCATCCCGATCAATCTCACCCTCCCCGACCAACGCGTCGCCCTCATCGGCCCGAAGGGCTCCGGCAAGTCCACCCTTCTCCGCCGTCTGGCGGCGGACGTCATCACCATTGATGACACCACCCCCACGGCCGCCGCCAAGGTCGCTAAAGCCAACCCCAAAGCCCGGATCTTCGCCTCCGCCGGCGGCCCCATCCGCGGCTTCACGACCCGCGAAATCCTCCCTCTCTCCCATCACAACATCTACGATTATGTCCATCACCACAGCCCCGACCCTTACCGCCTGCACCACCTGCTCCGTTCCGACGCCAAACTCTACGAGCTCCTGACATCCCCCGCCATCCTCGCCGCCTGCCTTCGCATGGCCAACGCAGGTATCGTGTTCCCCCAACAGCGTGCCGAACTCTACGCCTGGGTTGTCGAAAACCTCGGCCCTATCGACGATCCCGCCATCCGCGCCTACCGCAACGGCACCGACTTCCAACTCCTCGCCGCGCGTACGCTCCGCGAGTCCGGCCCGGAAGCGGTCGACGGTCTCGTCAGCAGCATCCTCGATACTAACGGCGGCCCCTCCGCCAGCGCGATGCTCCACAATATGGAAACGGATCTCATCCCCTACGGCTACCGGATCCGCAGTTCCCGCCACCGCGACCAAGTCCTGGCAATGACGGATCTCTTTAAAGATACTCCCGCATCCGCCGCCGTCGCGCTTGCCGACAAAGTCGCCGCCGCCGAAGCCCTCGGCCGCCTCGGCGACCCCCGTCTCCGCCTCCCTGCGGACCCTGCCTATTGGGCCCCCGTAGGGCAGGGAATCGAACTCGGCCGCTTCCCAGTCACCGTCCACGAATTCAAAGCGTTCGTCCAGGCCACCGGCTACCTCCCGTCCAACTGGACAGAGCAACAAGAACACCCCAACCGCCCCGTCACCGGCGTCGGCTGGCACAGCGCGGTCAAATACTGCCTCTGGGCTGGCGGCCATCTTCCCACCCCCGCCGAATGGGAGAGCGCCCTGGCCGGAAAATACCCCTGGGGCGAGGACGAGCCCACGGAACTCCACGCCAATACCAACGAACTACAACTCTGCCACCCCACCCCTGTCGGCCTTTTCCCCCGCGGCAACACACACACAACCGGCATCGCCGATCTGTACGGTAATGTCTTTGAATGGGTGGACGAAGACGTCACGCGCGAAGGGGAAATTGAGATGAAGGCCACGCGCGGCGCTTCGTCACGCACCTACGCCAGCCGCCCCAACGGACGCTGGGATTCCCAGTCGAGCGGCCACGACAATATCGGCTTCCGCTGTGCGCGGCGCCGTTAGTCGCTCTTGGTGGAGGTGGACGGCGTAGCCGCCGGCGCTGCCGGTTTGGACTCCGTCTTCGTCTCCGACTTCGTTTCCGTCTTCGCGCCGGGGGTGGCGGGCTTGATCGCGCCGGCGCCGCCCTTGCCGTAATCGGTAATGTAGAATCCGGAACCTTTGAAATGTAGCTGCGGAGCGGAAAGCATCCGCTTTCCTTCTCCGCCGCATGTGGCATGTGTCGCTACTGGCTCGTCGGAGAACTTCTGCCGGACCTCGAAGGTCTCATCGCATTTCAGGCAGCGGTACTCGTAAAGGGGCATATGCAGTTCGTCGTTTTCTCGTACTTAGGGTTTGGGAATGTTCAACGGACCCATGCTCGGATCCTTGCTGGTTTCGGCCGCTTTTTTAGCGGCATCGCGCATCGCCTGCGCAGCCTTCACCTCTTCGGGGCTCAGGCCTTTCATCGAAATCTCAATCGCCTTTTTCAGGATTAGATCTTCCGTCGACTTCGGCTTCTCTTCCTTCTTGACGGGAGGCACCGGAGCGTCTTCTTCGTTCAGCTCCTGCGGTTCCAGATCGGCCACCGGCACCGATGGCATCACGCCGACATCCTGCAACGCCTTGCCGTTACTGTTATGGAACTTGGCCACGGATAAGATCACCGCCGCGCCGTCGTCCATCACCACCGGCTTGCGGATGGCCGCGTCACCGTAGGTGCGTTCGCCGACGACTTCGGCGCGCTTCAGATCGAACAGCGCGTTCGCCGCGATCTCCGCCGCGCCCGCCGTTCCGCGATTCGTCGCCACGGTCAGCGGCAGTTTCGTAATCGCCTTGGCCGCGACAGCGTCAAAATCCTGGCGCGCCACCTTCTGGCCCACCGCGAAGGCCAGCTTGCCTTCGGACGCAAACAGATTGGCTAGGGCCACGCCCTCTTCCGGGGCACCGGTTGAGCAGCTTCGCACGTCCAGAATCAACTTCTTCGCGCCTTGCTTCTCTAAGGCCTGCACCGCGGCGGCCACATCGGCCACGCGCTTGGCTTCGAGCGTCGGAACCGTGATCAGGCCGATGTTATCGGGCAACATTTTCGACGTCACCGCCGGCCACACGATGGGGCCGCGGACAATGGCCATCTTGCTCGGCTCCGGATTGCGGAACCGCATGACACCCAGTTCAATGCTCGTGCCCGGTTCGCCCAGCAACATCATCTCGGCGTAGGCCAGAGGCATGTCGCGGGTGTTCACGCCCTGGATTGTTTCCAGCATGTCGCCGGTGGAAAGCCCGGCCTTATCGGCAGGCGATCCGGGCACCGAATCCACAATCGCGATGTAGCCGAAGCGCTTGGCCAGGATCAGACCGGTCCAGCCCTTGGCTTCCGTCTTCGTCTTCTGCCACTGCTTGTATTGATCCGCTGACAGATAGCTGGCATAGGGGTCCAGCGATTCCAGCAAGCCGTTGAGCGCGCCGAGCGTGACATTCTTCATGTCCGGCTCTTCGACGTACTCGCTCTTGATCTTCGAGAGCACTTCGGTGAAGACACCGATATGCCGGTACGTCTCTTCCGGAGAAGAAGTCGACTTGTTCACTGCGCCAAGCAGCAACACGCCAACCAGGCACAACGAAAACGCGGTGATCACGAATTGCAGCTTACGGTTCATCCGGCTGGCTCCTATTCCAGTAATAAGTATACGATGCGCGGGACCGCCAAATGGTTAGCGCGAATCTGGTTTCTGCGTCTTCAAACGATGGTATTCGTTCAATACCTTCTCCACATACGCCCGCGTTTCGGCGTAAGGGGGGATTCCGTTGTACTTGGCCACCGCGCCGGGTCCGGCGTTGTAGGCGCTGAGCGCCCGGTAGACCTGGTCCGGGTACTGCTCGTACTTCACCAGCAAGTCCCGCATCAGCCGCGCGCCGCCTTCAATATTCTCGCGCGTGTCGTGCGGGTTGACGTTTAAGGCCCGCGCCGTCTCCGGCATCAGCTGCATGACGCCAATGGCGCCTTTCGGGGACCGGGCGTTGGTCTGAAATGCCGATTCTACTTTGGCGATCGACAAGAGGATCTCCGGCGGCAACCCGTTCAAATCCGCCGCGTCCCGCAGGTGATCCCTTGCCGATTTTGGGACCACGGGCGCAACCGGCGCCGGGGCCGGGGTGGCGACCGGCGGCACGCCAACGGGGGCAACGGGTTTCTGGACCTGCTCCAAAACTTCAATCCCGGCCACCGAACTGCGCGGAATCTCCACCGTCCCACTGGCGGTATGGAGCCGCAGATTCTCGCCGACGACCTCGTGCCGGTCGGCCTCAATCCGAAAGCCGGTATGGAGCACAATCTCTTCGGCGGCCAGCAAAAACAGGGCGAAAATGGGCGTCACTTCGCCCTCCGATAGTGCCGTTTCAACGCCATACCGAGCGCCAGAAACAGTGCCGCCGCCACTTCCATGACAATCGCTCCGGGCACCATCTGGCTGGCATAGAAATACAAACCGGTCACCGAAAGGATGCCAGCGCCAATAAAGAACGGAAAGGTGTTCGACTCGTGGGCCACGTCTAAAAAGTATGACGCACCGGCACCCCAAAGCGTGCAAAGCGATATCATGAGGGCTGCTTTCCGATGACTACCGTTACCCACCTGGAATGTTCCGTA
>CAMATG010000615.1 GCA_945860645.1 Candidatus Sulfopaludibacter sp. SbA3
CCGCAGTAGTTCAATAGAGGTATGCGCGTTCTCACTCTCCTTTGGTCAATCAGCCTGACCGCGGTATCCCTGTATGCGCAGTCCGCCGGCGTCCCCCCGGAGTGGGAAACCCGCAAGCTGCTCGACAGCCTCGTCAACAACGCCAAAAAGTTGGAGCCGCTCGTCAGCCAGATCAACCCGGCCGACTGGAAAGAGAAGGGGGCGCCCGATGCCTACCAAGCCCAGTGGAAGAGCGTCCGCAACGCCATCGAAGGTCTCCAGTACTCCTCCGGCCGCCTCTCCAAGGAACCCACCCGCCTCTCCTACGCCCTCGATACCCTCTTCCGTCTCGACGGTCTCAATACCTATCTCGGCTCCCTCGCCTCCGGCGTCCGCCGCTACCAGAACCCCGCCCTTGCCGACCTTCTCCTCGGCATCGCCGACGAAAACTCCGCCAACCACGAGAGCCTCAAGCAATACGCCCTCGACCTGGCCTCTTCCAAAGAAGGCGAACTGAAAGTGATGGAGTCCGAAGCCCAGCGCTGCCTCGGCATCATCGTCAAACAGCCGCCCGCCATTCCAGCCAAGCCGAAGCCCGTCGCCCCGCCAAAGGATCGTAAGTGACCGTACCTGCCCATTTCACCTGCTCTATCTGCGCTGAACCGTCCATGCAGATCTGCGCCTGGTGCACCAAGGACATCTGCACCTCCCACCGTTGTGGCCGCTGCCGCCGCTGTTCGGACTGCTGCCCCTGCGAACGCCCGCTCACCAGCGACCCAGTACTACCCCCGGACAACACGCCTAGAACCTGAGTCCCGGGGAATCCCACCCCTAGGACCATCGCCGGCTACACCCCTACCGGGCAGCATAGTGGTATGCGACGCATGCTTTCCGTCATCCTGTGGCTGAGCCTGATCCCAGCCGCTTTCGCCAATGTCATCGAAGATCCCACGAAGCTGGCTATCCCATCCAACTTCGAACAATGCGACAACCTGAAGGCCCTCTATCCGGAGTCGCTCCATATGCCCGACGTCGCCTTCCTCGACATCGCCACCGGCTCCATCACCGGCTTTGCCAACTTCGCCACCACCGATAGTTTCCTGCGCTTCATCGACGAATACGTCGTCGCCAGCCTCCAATCCAACGAACTCCGCAATACCCTCCAATACCACCTCCGCCTCGACTTCGCCGGCATCGACGACCAGATCGCCGAACTCTACTTCCAGATCTCCTCGAACTAGCCCACCCGCTCTCACCGCCATGCGGAGAATAGACACGCGATTCTCCGCAGCGGATGCGGATTAAATACATTCACCAGCGCAACGATTGGCCCGGGTTCCAATGGAACGCCGTCACGATCGCCGAACGCCTCGCGGCCACCCGCTACCGCCAGGGCCGCCTCCTGGAGCGCATGGAAGGGCTCGGCTTCAAACTCCAGCAGGAGGCTGTTCTCCAAACACTCACGGCCGATGTCCTCAAGAGCAGTGAGATAGAGGGTGAAAAGCTTGACGCCGACCAAGTCCGTTCGTCCATCGCCCGTCGCCTCGGCATCGACATCGGGACCCTCACCTCCGCGGACCGCAACGTCGAAGGCGTTGTCGAAATGATGCTCGACACCACGAGCCACTACCGCCCGCCCCTCACCGCCGAACGTCTCTTCGGGTCGCATGCATCGCTCTTCCCAGCCGGGCGCAAAACCGGGGCCTGGCGGTACGACAACGCCGGGCCGATGCAGGTCATCTCCGGCCCCATGGGAAGGGAACGGGTTCACTACGAAGCCCCGGCCGCAGCGCGCATCGACCGCGAAATGGACGCATTCCTGCCCTGGTTCGAAAGCGATAGTCCCATGGATCCCGTCTTGAAGGCCGGCCTTGCGCATCTCTGGTTTGTGACCATCCACCCCTTCGACGACGGCAACGGCCGCATCGCGCGCACGGTGGCGGACCTCAGCCTCGCTCGATCCGAAAACAGCCCCCAACGCTTCTACAGCATGTCAGCGCAAATCCGGCAGGAGCGCAGCACCTATTTCGACATCCTCGAACAAACGCAAAAAGGAACAAGTCCCGCAATCGCCAGCGCAGAAGCGAAGAGTCCGATGCGGATGTCCCACCGGCGCTTGCGGGCCGTTGCAATCGAAGATGAGACATCCATATCAGTATCTTGACTGACTTATGCCGAAGCACAAGCCCTGATAAGCTCACCACACAAAGGTTGAAAGCCAAGTGCGCTGCCGCGCGGGGGAAGGCTACGTCCAGATCCGCCGCTAAGCAGACCATTCATGAGGGCTCGCTGAAAAGGAGCCAGAAGTAGGGGTCACCCCTCCATTAGTCAAAAATTGCACGTTAAGGGGGCGCAACCAACTGGACCCGTTTCAATCGCCTCACCCGTAAGTACGTGCCACCATGCCGCGTTCTGCATCCGTATCCGGAGGAACGATTCTTCGCGTCACGACCTTAGGCAGGAGCCGTATGCGGTAACTCTGCACGTACGGATCTGTGCGGGGGCCGGTCAGTGGGACCATGCGGGCGCGGGCGGCGAGGAGTTGGCAGAGGATGCGGGCGGCGATGCCGAATAGGTGATGGCGATTTTCCCAGTCGATTTTCCTTTCCTCGAGGAGCCGGAGGTAGAGATCGTGAACGAGGGAGGTGGGAGCGGTGGCTTCGTGGGATTCGCGTTGGAGGTAGAGATGGGCAAGGGCGTGGAGTTCGCCGTGGACGCGGGGGATGAGGGCTTCAAGGGCGAGGGGGTCACCCGTCGACCAGCGTTGGAGTAACTCCGTGATGGAAGACTCTTCTGGCATAGCTGCCATTGTGCGCTGGCCGACGGGTAAGGAGGCTTAGTTTAGGTCGACACGGAGGGTGGAGACGAGGGTGACGGACTCGTAGGACTTACCTTGGTGCTGCCCGGGCGTGGCTTCGCGGACGGTGACGTGGAGCTGGTAAGAGCCTTTAGCGGGGAGGGTGACGCTGAACTCGCCTTGGGCGTTGGTGGTGGCTTTAAGGGCGGCGGCGGGGAGTTCTCCGTTGCCTTCCCTTTTCGGCTCGTGGGCGTGGTCGTGGCCGCTGGCTCTGGCTGCTTTCAGGGCGGCCGAATGGGCAGCGCCTTGGGCTGCGGTGTAGGCGAAGACGGTAGCGGCAGGAAGCGGCTTGCCATTGCGGAGGAGGCGGAAAGTGGCGGGCTTGCCGGGATGGAGGACGGTATTGGAGACGGCGAGGATGTCGAGGGGCAGCACTTCGGGGCTGACGATGGCGGGGGCTCCGCGGAAGGCCTTGGCCGAGAAGATGATGAGTGAGGCGGGGCCATGGGCGGCATACACGCCGAAGGGATAGCTCATGATGACTCCGGTTTGAGGGCCGAGGTTGAGGGCATCGGGTTCGACTTTGGGGTCGAGCTTTTTGAAGGCTCCGCTGCTATCGACGCTCCAGAAATGAGCGGCTTTCATCGCCTGGACCTGGGGGCCGGACATGCGGTCGGCGGGGTAGACGCCGAAGTGGGCGCGGGCCGGGGTGGTGGCGGTGCCGGGCTCAATCCAGGGCCAATGGGCCTGAAGGCTGGCTGCGGTGATTGCGAACAAGATGAGTGTGGTTTTCATTGTTTTGATTCTCCTTCGGGGACGTAGACTACTTCGCCATTTTCAAGGCGGAAGGCGGTGCCGAGGCGTTGTCCGGCACCGCGGCCGGTTTCGCCGGTGGCCTTGAGCTTTTCGATTTTGTTGCCGCGTTTAATGACCATTTCCATATCCGGTTTGCCAGGATTGGTGACGATGGTCACATCTTGCTGGGACAAACGGGCGGCCATATCGGCAACGTTGCCTTTGGCGATGAGGGACAGGAGCATGGCGACGACCAAGACCATGCTCGCGTCAAAGAGGTTGATCAGGCCGAGGAGAGGGTCAGTATCGTCGCTGCTTTTGTTGCGAAACTGGCGGGATTTGTTCCGCCAGCTGGAGTTGCGGGGGAGGGTTCTGTTCACTAGAACGTTACCTTAAGGGTGAGTTGGAATTGGCGGGCCTCTCCGGCGGTGAGGATGCGGCCGAAGAGGACGTTGCCGAGGTTGTTGATGGGCACGTCGAGGTTGGTGCGGTTGAGGGCGTTGAAGGCTTCGGCGCGGAACTGGGCGTTGAAGCGTTCGGTGAGGCGGAAATCCTTTTGCAGAGACAGGTTGACGTCGGCGAAGCTGGGGGCGCGTTCGGTGTTGCGTCCGAGAGTTCCGGTTTGGCCCGCGGCGGGGACGATCTGAGCGGTGGTGGTGCCGGGGGAGAGGCCGAACCATTGGCTGCCGTTGGCGGTTCGATTGATGGTTCCGGGAATATTGTTGATGCGGTTGTTCAGGGTGCCAAAGGCGTTGTTGGAGTTAGCGAGAAGAGAGAAGGGGGTGCCGCTACGGGCGAACAGGAGACCAGTGAGCTGCCATCCGCCGAGCCACTTGTTC
>CAMATG010000616.1 GCA_945860645.1 Candidatus Sulfopaludibacter sp. SbA3
CTCAAAGCCAAACCCGGCGATCCTACGCCTTGCTGAAAATCGAATCCGTCAACGTACCCGTCGAATCCGCGAACGTCTCCACGCCAATCCCCAGCGAGTGCAGAATGCTCAAATACATATTGGACATCCGCGATTCGCCGCTCCGCCAGTAAGTACCGTGCTTCAAACCCATATTCGCCCCGCCCGCCACCAGCGTCGGCAAATTCCGCGAGTGGTGCGTCGTGCTGGCACCGCTGCCAAACAACACAATCGTGTTATCCAGCACGGTCCCGTTGCGGTCCGAATAGGAATCCATCTTAGTCAGGAAATGCGAAATCTGTTCGGCCAGGAACTTGTCATACTTCGCGAAGTTCAGCTGTCCTTCTTTGTCCGTCGCATGAGACAAATTGTGGTGCGTCTTGCCCAACCCCAACTTGATCGGGAAGGTATCGGAAATGCCCATCCCGTCTTCCCGGTTCAGCATGAAGGTGACAGACCGTGTGATATCGGCATCAAACGCCAACGCGATCAAGTCGAACATGGTCCGGTAGTACTCGGCCGGTTCGCCTTCAGAAGTCGCCTCCAGGTTCAAGTGCGAATAATCCTGCTTCTTCAGCGGAATGTCGATCCACTTCTCCGACGCAATCAGTCGCGATTCCAGCTCGTTCAAGGACGTCAGATACTGGTCCATCCGCTCGCGGTCGCTCTTGCCCAACTGCGTGTCCAGCGTCTTCGCGCTCGCCGCCACGGCGTCAACTAACTTAATCCGCTTCTGCAGCTTGGCATGCTCCGCCGCCACCGAATCCCGGTCTCCGCGGAACAGCCGGTCGAAAATCCGGCGCGGATTGTTCTCCGCCGGAATCGGCTTGCCTTCCAGGTTGTAGGAGATCGTCCCCGTCCGCGACAGGAATCCCGTTCCGGCGTCAATCGACAAAATCAAAGATGGCTGCCGGCAATGCTGCTTCGTATGCAGCGCAATCACCTGGTCCAACCCGGCCGTGTTGTACATGCCCGGCTTCGGATTGTGCAGCGGCGCGCCCGTCAACCACATATCGGAACAGGTGTGCGGATCGGCCTTCGGCCCGCTCGGGTGGTGTAACCCGCCCATGAAGCTCAACTTGTTCCGGTGCGGCTTGAACGGCTCCGTCGAATGGCCAAACACGAACTTGCCGTTCTCCGACATCGTCGGAAACCAGCTCCATTCTGGAATGTTGTTCTCCGCGCGCGGCAGCGACATGCCGTTGGCCGTGTACATCGCGCAGAAGCGCTTCGGCGCCTGTTCGGTCACAGTCGCGCCCATGGCGTCCAGCCCGGGCAGCGCCAGCATGGCGCCCCCCAATCCCTGCAGGAAAGCGCGGCGGTCAAGTTTGTATTGGCTCATCGTCGTTGTTCTCTACTTTTCCAGGAAAATGGGACTGCGCACAACAAACCGGAGCATATCCTGCATCCGGTACCCGCTGGCCTTCAACTGCAAGGCGTCTTTTTTCAGCCGACTCTGTTCATTGTATGTCAAGCTGCGACCACTTGCGTAGACGGCCATGTGCTTCAAAACACTATACGCCACCTGGTCAATCCGGTCTTCGCTCAAATACTTCTTCAATTCCACCGCGCCCGACACTTCTGTCTTATCCGGCAGTGTCGACCGCGCGTCCGCCGGCTTCACCTTCAGCCGCCCGCCCGCGTCAAATTCCTCTAATGCCACGCCCCACGGATCGATCTTCAAATGGCACTGCACGCACCCCGGCTGGCTCCGGTGCCGCTCAATCCGCTGCCGCAAAGTCAGCTCCTCCTTGGGGTCGTCCTTCAACGCCGGAACATTCGGCGGCGGATCGTCCGGCGGCTCACTCACAATCTTCCGCGCCATCCACGCCCCGCGCTTCACCGGGTTCGACTCGCGTCCGTCCGATAGCCCCGACAAAATCGCCGCCTGCGTCAACAGCCCGCCCAGTTCCCGCCGCTTATGTTCAATGGCGACAAACTCGAAACCCGTCTCCGGCTTCTTGTCCAAATCGTAGTAACTGGCCACAGTCTCATTCGCCAGTACAAAATCCGAACTGATCAGATTCTTCGCCGGCAAATTTTTCTGCAGCAAATACTCCACAAACTTCACCGGCTCCTGGCGCAATTGAACCCGCGCATCCCGCGTCAGTTTCGGATACTTCTTTTTGTCCACTTCCACCACCTGGAACTTGTCCAGGCTCAACCACTGATACGCAAACTCTTTCGTGAACTGCGTGAACCTCGGATCGGCCGCCATGCGCGCCACTTCTGCGTCCAGTTGCGCGCGCAGCGTCCCCGCCTTCGCCAGCCCCAACGTCCGCGCATCCGGCGGCCCGTTCCACAGGAAGTAGGAGAGCTTCGACGCCAACTCGTAATCGTCCAGCACCTCCGCGCCCGGTGTGGCACTCTTCTCCACCAGGAATAAGAACTGCGGAGAAGTCAGCACCACCTGCAACGAATCCTTCACCGCCTCCTGCCACTTCCCACCGGCCGCAAAAGACTTTTCAAATACTCCCAGCAGCGCCGTCTCTTCCGCCGCCGTCACCGGCCGCCGGTAGGCCTTCGCCGCGAACCGCGTGATCACCTCCCGCGCATACGCCTTCTGGTCAGCCTTCTTCGGCGACTCCACAAAAATGTTCTTGTGCGTTGCCGGCGGCCAGGCCTCGTACAGCGGACCCTCAAACTCCACACTCCGAATTACCATCCGCGGCATATCCCGCCCATCGGTGTACTCGCTGCGAACGGCGATCTCCTTCACCCCGGCCAGATAATTCACGTTGTCTTTTTCAACAAACGGAGCGGGGAAGTTCCGGATCGCACCCTCAAACACATACTTGGTCAACTTTTCGCTGCCCACCGACTTCGGATCACCCACCGGTGCAAACGTGCTGCCGCAATCTCGCCGTAACCCGAGATGCACGCCCAGCTTCGGCGCCCGCTTTTCGAAAGCCAAAAACCTCTTAGTGGTTTCGTCCGTCTCCGCCAACGGCGTCAAGACAATCTCGTCCACGCCGCGCCCGCCGGCGTACTTCACCGTCACCGGCAACGCGCCCGCCGCCAACCGCACCACCACAAACGCCGGTTGGTCCAACTGCCCAATAAACTGCCGCCCGGCCAATCCAAGCGTCAAATCCTGCGGCTTCTCCTCCGGCGCCTTGGCCAGCGTCCGGCCCGGCTCGATCAGCGCCTGCAGTTCCGCCTCACCCAGCGCCCGCTTGTACAAATGAACTTCGTCCAAGTCCCCGCGGAACCCTTTCCCGATCACCACCGGCACGCGCGCGTTGTCCAGATTGGCCGCGCCAATCTCCCCGCGCCCCACCGGATATCCGTTCACATACAGCTGCGTGCCGCCCTTCCCGCGCTTCACCACCGCCGCCACATGCGTCCACACATTCGGCTTCACCACACCCGGTTCAGAAACAACAGTCCCGTTCGGCTGCCCGTCCGGCCCGTACGTTTCCAGTTTCAATCCACCCCGGCCCTCGCCCAACTCCAGCGCCCAGCCATGTACCCAGCTCTGCCCGCCCGCGCCCACAATCCCGGCCCGCCGCGGCTGTTTCGGCTGAATCCAAGCGGCAACGGTGAACTCGCCTTCTCCCACGTCCACCCGGCCCACTTCCATCGCCTCTTTATCCCCGCCCACCGCCAGCGCCTTGCCAAACGGCGAAGCCACGCCAGCCGCCACATCGTCCATCTTCCACGCACCGCCCAAGCCTTCCTTCAACCGCGTCGAGTCCGGCGCAACCCCACCCGCTCCCCGCGGCGCCACATAGGCGTCAACCTGGTAAACCCCCGCCTTCGGCACCGTCACCGTCGAAACACCCTTCACGGATACGCCACCCGTCCGCGCCCGCGCCACCGCGCCCTTGTCCAGCAACAACCCGTCGTTGTACTTCGCCGCCATCACCGTCACCCGGAACCGCCCGTTGTCGGGCAACTCGCGCAACGAAATCTTGAAATTCGCCTTCGGCCCGTACGTCCCATCGGCCTCAAAGATTTCATCGTTCGGAATCGCCGGCCGCAGCAGCAGCCCTTCCGGAACCGTCGAATAGGCCTTCCCCTTCGGGTACCCGTTGCTTCCGCGCATATCGGCGAAAACCGAGTGGTAAATGCTGTCATATTCGCGCCAGCCGCGGACCGTATCGTTGCCCTGATATCCCTCAATGAAACGGTACTTCGTCTTCATGAAAAACGGGTCAAACGGGAACGGCTTCTTCGGCGTCAGCTGCGTCACCAGCACGTCCTTGTTATCCAGCAACGTGCTGCCCGCGCCCAGGATCAGCTCCTCCCGAATCGGCGCCGGGTTCACGCCCGCCCCCAAATCCATCCGGAAGTTCTGAATCTCGGGCTTCTCCCCCGGGTTCACCAACGCCCGCGTCAGCGCCTCATCGGCAATGCCCAGATACGCTTCCAACAACAGCGGCGACA
>CAMATG010000617.1 GCA_945860645.1 Candidatus Sulfopaludibacter sp. SbA3
AACAGAACCGGCTGATCAAGGAAGCCAAACGCCAATCCAGCGGCGTGCCGGAGCCCCCGCCGGAGAAAAAGTCTCGCAAGCCGAAACGGGAAGAGGAATCGGCCGCCCCGGCGCAAGACGACGAAGAGTACACGCCCCCGGGGAACACCAACTTCCGCGCGCCCATCGTGGAAGAACTCACCACTACCGAAACACCGGCGCCGTCGACGGGCTTCATCCCCATCGTGCCGCTCGAACACTTCGAGCCGCCCTCGGCCACCCCGATGCCAACCGCGGCCTCCGCAGCCGATACGCCGCCCTGGGACACGCCCCGCCGCAAAGCGAAAAAGCAGGATTCGGTCTTCATCCTGCCGCCCACCACGCTCCTCAGCGAGCCCCCCGCCCGCAACGCCTACGACGAGCAGGAACTCCACGAAACCGCCGCCCGCATCAAGGTGAAGTTCGAAGAATTCAACGTCTTCGGCTCGGTGGTCCAAATCAACCCCGGCCCCGTGGTCACAACGTTCGAATTCAAACCCGAAGCCGGCATCAAGATCGCCCGCATTACCCAGTTGTCTGAGGATCTCTGCCTCGGACTGCAAGCCGAATCGGTGATGATCGAACGCATCCCGGGCAAATCCACCGTCGGCATCGAAGTCCCCAACCGCAAGCGCGAAGTCATCTCCCTGCGCCAGATGCTCGAATCGGACGAGTTCCGCGATTCGTCCTCGAAACTCACCATCTCGCTCGGCAAAGACATCAGCGGCCGCATCAAAGTCACCGCGCTCGAAACCATGCCCCACTTGCTGATCGCCGGCACCACCGGCTCCGGCAAGAGCGTCATGTTGAATACGCTCATCATCTCGGTGCTCTATAAATCCACGCCCGACGAAGTCCGCATGATCATGGTGGATCCTAAGCGCGTCGAACTCGGCGTCTACGAAGGCATCCCCCATCTGTTGACGCCCGTCATCACAGATCCGAAGAAGGCCACCTACGCCCTTCGCAACGCGGTGCTCGAAATGGAACGCCGGCTGAAACTGCTGGCCTCCCAGGGTGCCCGAAACATCGATCAATACAACAAAAAGATCCGCGAAATCATCAGCAAACCACGCGATTTATTCGCCGATCCGCACGAACTCGCCGAACTCGACGAGCTCCGTCCCCTGCCCTACATCCTCATCATCATCGATGAGTTGGCCGATTTGATGATGCTCGAACGCGCCGGCGTCGAAGAGAGCATCACCCGTCTCGCGCAGATGGCCCGCGCCGTCGGCATCCACCTGGTGCTCGCCACCCAGCGGCCCACCGTCGACGTCATCACCGGTCTCATCAAGGCCAACTTCCCCACCCGCATCAGCTTCCGCGTCGTCTCCCGCGTCGATTCGCGGACCATTCTCGACGAAATGGGCGCGCAGCACCTGCTCGGCCGCGGCGACATGTTCTTCCGCCCACCCGGCACCTCCCGCCTCGTCCGCGTCCACGGCGCATATGTTTCGGAAGACGAAACCGCCGCCATTGTCGAGAACTGGAAGAATCAGGCCCAGCCCGATTACGATCAGAGCTTCCTCATGGCCCCGCCGAACGAAGAGAGCGGCGATGACGATGGCGACAGCGATGCTGTCCCGTCCGGCGAAGAAGATCCCCGGTATCAGGACGCCGTTCGCGCCGTCTGCGAACTTGGCAAAGCGTCCACCAGCGTGCTGCAACGCCGGCTCCGATTGGGCTATGGCCGCGCCGCCCGCATCCTGGACATGATGTATCGCGATGGCATCATCGGGCCTCCCGATGGCAGCCGTCCGCGCGAAGTTCTGAAACGGCCCGATTGGCTGGATGAAGTCGGCGACGAGGAGTAAGCTAGGTTCATGCGATTCCTTCTTTGCGCCCTGTTCGTGCCCCTCGCCTTGTCCGCCGCCGACCCGATAACGGCTTCGTTCAAAGCAAAATACAACACCCAGAAACTGAACTTCACTGAATCGGCCGTGGCCATGGCGGAAGCGGATATGCCGTTCCGCCTGACGCCCGATCAGCGGTCGTTCGGGGACTGGCTGGAACACACTGCCGACATGAACTACCGGATGTGTTCACAGATTGTGGGCCAGCCGGCACCGAAAAATACCGGTGTAAATGGGGTACAAAACAGGGGTAAAAAGGCGATTTCTGATGCAATAAACGCGTCTTTTGCGCACTGCGACAAGATGTTTGAAGGGTTGACGGACGCAAAAGCTCTGGAAGAAGTGCCGGCGGGAAACAAGAAAGTGGTGGCCGTGGACGTGATGATCAGCTACGTTGCCAACCTGAACGCGCACTACGGGAATATGGTGGGATACATGCGGGTGAAGGGCGTGGTTCCGCCCTCCACCGCACGCACCAGCAAGGCCAAAAAATAGGCCTTACGGGTTGGCCTGCGCCGGATACCGGATCACGGTAAACTGCACCAGTCGCAGGTTATCGGTCCCGGCCGTCACGTTGCCTTCAAAGCCAACAGTGAAGCCGGAGCCAAACGGCTGATTCGAATCGACCACAACGGGCGTGCCGGCAAACCCGGCCGCCCCTTTGGCGTCGATATCGATCACGGCGCCGCTCGCATAGGCCGCCGCTTCGCCCTTCTGATCGAGGACGGTGACGGTGCCGGGAACCGTCGCTTCCCCGACGGTCGACGCGCCCCAGCGCCAACGGACGACGTAGGCCGCCGGACCGTCGTGGATCCAGGTGGCGCGAATGGCCAGCCGGTCTCCCGGGTTGACGATGCCGGCCGGGATCGAGCAGGTGCCGAGCGAGGCGATGGTCATCGCCGTCGTCACCGTACCGCTCGCGGCGCAGAGCACCTGTGGCGTGGTGTTGATCCGCCCGCCGACGGCGGTTTTCCGGGACTTCTCGGTGGAGTTGTACCAGGAATCGCCATCGGAGCGGGTCGTGGGATCGGTGTTGGTCCCCGACTCCCGCCAGGCGGCGCGGTTGACGCTGGAGACAGCCTCCACCGATTTGGCGGCGAGGACGCCGTCGTTGCCGATGCTGGCCTGTTCCAGACCGGCGGCGTTCTGCCAGGTCTGCAGCACGGCAGAGCCCTGGCCGTGGCCGGCGCGGACGGTAAGCGTCGTGGAGCCCGTGGCCCCGCCGTCGTGAACGGAGAGGGTGGAGGCGTTCAGGTTGCTACCGACCGAAAGACGGCGGTTGGAGGCGTCCCAGATGAAGTGCATGGGTGCCTCGGCCAGGGCACCGTCGGCGCTGGTGAACGGGATGGCCCCCGTCCGGAAACCTGTAAAAAGACAGGTGTTCCAGACCGCGTCGACGCCATTCGACACCAGGCACCGGTTGGCGGAGCCCAACGGCAGCCGGGCCCATCTCGGAGTCCCGATGGCGTTGGAGCCGATGATCAGATCGCCGCGCTGTACGGTGCCGGCGATCGTATCGGCGTGCTCGGTGGAGAGGAGCGAATGGCTCACCGCCGGACGGGCATTGGTTAAGCGGGCGTCCTGGCTGGTGACGTATTTGTTGGTCGCCGATGGCGCGCCGGCGCTGCCGCTCAGTGCCGCCTTTTCGTTCGCCGACGGGTCGAAGGCGTTGGAATGGGTCGGGTAGTTGAGCGCCAGTTTGGACTCGGCGATGCCGGCGGCGGCGGCGACGTTGAAATCGCTGACGACGCCAGCGGCGATCTCGCCGGCCTGGATCGGGCCAGAGCCACCGCTGGCGGCCAGCCGGTAGGAGGCCAACAGGAGGTCGCCGGTCTGCGGAATCGAGAGGCTACCGAAGGTAACGGTAACGCCCGAAAGGGTGAAGTCGACGTTGAGCTTCATGAGCACGCCGTTGCGATAGAGCTCCAAGCTGGCGGCCGGGTTGGGCGCCTGGGTCAGAGTAAAGACGGCATTCGATCCGTTGATGGTGCCGGTGGGCGCCTCCTGATCGACGAAGCCGGGTCCGGTGGAACCGCTGGTGGCATTGCCGCACGGGCCGGAGGTACCGTCGACGCGGATGCAATCGGTGAGATTACCCTGGACGGATTCGAGCGCGCCGGTGGGACCGGACTTGAGAATCCGGTCAGTGGCGTAGGCGAAGCCTTTGACGGGCCGGTTGGCCAGTTCTTCGGCGAGGCCGGTAATGTCAGGAACGGTGAGGGTAGGCGGCGGGGTAGTATTCCCGCCGGTGGTGGTACCGGCGGCGACACGGACAGCCGCTAGAGCGACTGGCGTGGCCGACGGGATCACGTTCCAGGTTTCGGTGAATTGTACTTTGCCGTCAGCATGATAGCGGACAAAGTAGTGAGCGCCGGTGCTGGCGTTGCTGGTCGCAATCAGACGAACGCGCAACACGCCATCGGCGATCGGAACCACGACACTGGAAGTGGCTACAGCCGAGGCATCCGACGCCTGGAACGAGTTCCATTCGATGTAGGCAACGCCATTGAAGCGAGTGCCATCGGCTTT
>CAMATG010000618.1 GCA_945860645.1 Candidatus Sulfopaludibacter sp. SbA3
CAGAACTTCAAGGCCAAGGGCGGGGCGTTCATTCGCAAAGAGTTTTTCGGCAAGTATCCGGAGCTGGTGGAGCTGGTGAAGGACATGAGCGACGACGAGCTGGGGCAACTGCGCCGCGGCGGTCACGATCCGCAGAAGATTTACAACGCCTATCTCCGCGCGACGAAGGAAAACGGTTCTCCGACCGTCATTCTGGCCAAGACCATCAAGGGCTTCGGCATGGGCGACGCGGGCGAAGCGCGCAACTTCACGCACCAGCAGAAGAAGCTGGACGAGACGCAGCTGATCTACATCCGGAACCGGTTCAACGTGCCGATCTCCGATGAGCTGGCGATGAAGGCCGGGTTTGTGAAGCCGTCCGAGGATACGCCGGAGATGCAGTACATGCATGCGCGGCGCAAGGAACTGGGCGGCTACATGCCGTCGCGGACGCCGGCGAAGGTGCAGCTTACGGCGCCGGCGCTGGACAACTTCAAAGACGCGCTGGCCGGGTCTGGCGGACGCGAACTGTCGACGACGATGGCTTTTGTTCGTATCTTGACGACGCTGTTGAAAGACGCCGCGATCGGCAAGTACGTTGTGCCGATCATTCCGGACGAAGCGCGCACCTTCGGTATGGATTCGCTGTTCCGGCAGGTGGGCATTTACGCGGCTCACGGGCAGCTTTACAAGCCCGTTGACGCCGATATGTTCCTGTACTACCACGAAGCGACGAACGGCCAGATTCTGGAAGAAGGCATTACCGAAGCCGGCTCGATGGGTTCGTTTACGGCGGCCGGTACGGCGTACGCCAACTACGGCGTGCCGATGATTCCGTTCTTCACGTACTACTCGATGTTCGGGTTCCAGCGTGTGGGCGACATGGCCTGGGCGTTTGCGGATTCGCGCGGCAAGGGCTTCCTGATGGGCGCCACGGCTGGACGCACGACGCTGTCGGGCGAGGGCCTGCAGCACCAGGACGGCCACAGTCTGGTTCTTTCGAGCACGGTTCCGACGTGCCACTCCTACGATCCGGCGTTCGCTTACGAAATCGCTGTGATTGTGCAGGACGGCATCAAGCGGATGTACGAATTGAACGAAGACCGCTTCTACTACATCTGCATCTGCAACGACGATTACGCTCACCCGGCGATGCCTGGCGATGTTGCCGACGGGATCCTGAAGGGGCTGTACAAGTATAAGGCGGCCGAGAACGGCCAGGCGCAGGCGTTGCTGTTTGGCAGCGGTGCGATCTTCAACGAAGCCGCCAAGGCGCAGGAAATTCTGCGTGATAAGTACGGCGTGGCCACCGATCTGTACAGCGCGACCAGCTACAACGAGCTGCGGCGCAATTGTCTGGACGTGGAACGCTGGAACCGGTTGCACCCGGCCGAAACGCCGCGGACTTCCTATCTGGACTGGATGCTGAATGGGTCCACCTTGCCGATTATCGCGGCGAGCGACTACATGAAGATTGTTCCGGATCAGATTGCGCCGTGGGTTCCCGGGCGGCTGGTTTCTCTGGGCACCGATGGCTTTGGACGCAGCGACAATCGCGAACATCTGCGGCGCCACTTTGAAGTGGACTCGGCGGCGATTGTGGCGGCGACGTTGTCGCGGTTGGCGCGGGACGGCAAGTTCGACGCGGCTCGCGCGGCGGCGGCGATTGCGGAGCTCGGGCTGAAGCCGGAGAGCGCTGATCCTTCGCTGGCGTAGGTTTCTGATGTTTGATTTGGCAAACGGCGGACTCTGCGGGGTCCGCCTTTTGCTTTTTGGTTTGTTGGTGGCCACGGCGGGCTTGTATGGGGCGGAGGCACCGCTGCGGGTGCTGTTTATTGGGAACAGCTATACCTACTACAACAATCTGGCGGGGATGGTGGAGGGGTTGTCGGCGGGGCGGATCCACGCTACGGCCGTGACGCGGGGCGGGGCGACGTTGGGGGAGCTGTACACGGTGACGGACGCGCGGGAGGTGCTGCGGGCGTCGCGGTGGGACGTGGTGGTGTTGCAGGAGCAGAGCACGCTGGGGGTGTCGCAGTTTAACGGCGACATGGTGGTGAACGATCCGGCGGGGTTCTTTACGTGGGCGCGGATTTGGGACGAGGAGATCCGGCGGGCGGGGGCGCGGACGGTTTTTTACAATGCCTGGGCAAGGAAGGGGCGCGGGGAGTTGCAGGGGCATTTGGACTGGGCGCATGGGTTTATCGGGCGGGAGCTGGGGGCGGAGCTTTTGCCGGTGGGGACGGCGTTTGCGTTGGCGGGCGGGGTGGAGTTGTTTGCGGCCGATGGGACGCATCCTTCGGCTGCCGGTTCGTATTTGGCGGCTTGTGTGGCGGTGATGGTGTTGGTGCGGGGGGAGTGCGCGGACCGGGTGGAGGGTGTGTTGATGGACAATGAGGCGGCGCGACTGCGGGAGGAGCGGGGTGCGTTGGTTTCGTTGGCTGCTTCGGAGGCTGTGGTGTTGCGGCGGGCGGCGGCGGGGGCTGTTGCGCGATTGGGCGAGGATTGGAAGCTGGCGCGGCCGGTGTTTGCTGGTGAGGCTGTTGTGGCCGGGAGGGGCGGGGAAGTGGCGGGCCGGTGGGAGGGGACGGTTTGGCTGTATGGGCGGCAGGCGAATGTAACGTTGCAATTGAACGTGGAGGGGGCGGGGTGCTCGGGGAGTTGGACGGTGTTTGCAACGGAGCCGCCGACCTCGACGGTGTTGCCGTTGGAGGGGTGCTCGGTGGCTGATGGGCGGGCGCGGTTTACGGTGCGGACGTTGTTTTTGACGGCGGAGACGCATGAGGCTTGGGTGCGGGATGGGGCGTTGCAAGGGCGGATGGCGTTGCAGGGGGAATCGATTTACCGGCGGCAGGGCGGGAGTTGGACTTTGCAACGGGGCAAGAGTGGAAGCGGCGATAGAGGCCGATGATGTTCCGCACGGAACGAAGCCGGTGGGTATTTCGTAACAATGAGCAATGAATCTACGCTACTTTTTCGCGTTGTTCACTGCGGGATTCGGACTTCTGGTTCCGGCGGTTGCCGGGCTGCTGGCTGATCCTTACAACAGTGCCCGACAGTACATCAGCGAACTGGGCGCGATCGGGGCTCCGATGGCGGCCGGCGTCAACTTCGGGGTGTTTCTCCCCACAGGGTTGCTTGTGCTGATTACCGTGGTTTGGCTGGCGAGAACGATGCCGCGACGGTTGGTCCTTCCCGTCCTGTTGTTGCTGGGGGTGGCTGTGGGCAACTTCGGCGCCGTGCTGTTCCCTTGCGATGCCGGCTGTCCGGCGGCAGGGACGCCGCGCCAAGGTTTACACAATCTGCTTGGCCTGGTGCAATATGGATCCGGGGCGGTGGCCCTCATCTGGCTGGGGCGCCGGGCGTCGCAGGGCTGGTTCGTCGCCGCCGGAATTGCTGTGATGGTGTGTCTGTATCTGATGGGCGGGCCTGGCGCAGCGTGGCGCGGGCTCTGGCAGCGAGTTGCGGAACTGATGCTCTATGGGTCATTGCCGTTGCTGGCGAACGGAATGATGCGAGACTCTATTGCTGCGGGGGCGCAATCGTCTGATTGACCTCCACGCTAAAGCGCTGCGGGTTGTCCCAGCGGTACAGCAGTTCGCGCCGGTCTTCGGTAAAAAGCCCGTTGCCCGCGCGCAGATCCAGATGCCAGGTATGAGGCAGGCGCTCCCCGCCGGGAGCGACCTGGGTTGTGTGTGCAAACAGTAGTTTTCCTGCCGTCGTAAAGGCCTGCCAGGCGTCGGCACGCAGCCCTTTTCGATCGATCCAAACGGTGCCTTTCAGATGGACGTAGTGCTTTTCTTCCGGCCACGGACTCTTGCAGCGCTCGAACGAAACCACGTCGCGTGCCCCGTCGGTGCGAAGCGGGGAGAGTTGGCAGTAGCGCAATACGTCGATGACGCTGAGATGGAGTCCATTCATGCTGAATCCTGGGCCCTGGCGCGCATCGGTCGGGTTCTTGACGTACCTAGCGGACTGGCGCTCGCGAAAGTCCGCTTCCAACCGTTTGGTTGCCGCCTTACGATTCTTCTCCAGATCCTTGGACTGCAGCGGCTTGCCATTCCAAATGAGCGTGATATCAGTGTTTCGCCGGTGGCTCAGATAGGTTTCGCCGCGCTCGGTCGTTTCCCGGTCCAGTTTTCCAGTCTTTGAAAAAGACCGATGGACCTTCTCAAAGGAAAACGTGTATTCGCCAAGTGTTTCCGATGCCTGGAACTCGTTGGCGATGACCGCTTGGATTGCTTCGGCCGGGAACGGCCGGCGCGTGTCAACAACTTTGAGACAGTCGGCGAAAGAATTTAGTGAGTATTCCTTTCTGGAGAATCCGATGAGACGGGTTTGTTGATCCAGACCATACCCGGAAGAGGCTGGACATTTGGGGCTCTGCGGACGAAACGTTCAGGGTG
>CAMATG010000619.1 GCA_945860645.1 Candidatus Sulfopaludibacter sp. SbA3
GAGTCGAGAACCATCCAATCGAGCGGCTTGTGAAGCGGATCGGGGTTGTACTCGACGAGGTATTGCAACGGCGTAGAGCCGTTGGGGGTGGAGTGCCAGCGGATGTCGTGGACACCGGCGAGGGTGGTGCCGGTGATGGTGGGTGTGACTCCGGAAATGTGGGGGTCGGAGGGATTTACAGCTTCCTCATATTTGACAACGCCCGCACTGACGATCTGGAATTTTGCCGTGTTCGGGGCAAGGCGAATGACGCCATCGAACGGCGACCACTCGACGACGACAGGCGGGTTGGAGAGCACGACGAACTGGGGGGTGAGGGCGTGGCTGGCGAGGACGTTGCCGCTGGCATCGACGGCGCGGAGGACGATCGGGCCGGTGGAATCGGGCGCTGGTTCGGTGCTTTCCAGGGTGTACCAGGGATCTTTCCGCACGTCGGAGACGGCGTTGATGAAGCCGGAGAAGTGAACCAGTTTTTGCGAGACAGGGGCTTCACGCTGGCCGCCCTTGGAGGCGGTGGCGGGCACAGCGGGTGCAACAACGGGGGCGAGCTGATCGAACAAATGCTTGTAGGTATCCGGAGTAACCCAATAGTCGAGCTGTTTGCCACCGGAGCCCATGTAGCAGGCTTTGACGCCAAGATCGCCACGGCCACCCACTTCGTAGGATCGGGCCTCAGCCGGGATCAGAGTGGCGGAGACCTCCGGGAACTGGGTACGGCCAGCGGTGCAGGATACGGTTTTCGTGCGAACATCCCAATCCTTGCCGGACATCCCATTGGGCGCGGGGTTCACGGAGCAGCGAATGGAACCATCCGCGTACGTGTCGCCGATGCCGTAGATGTGGGCGATTTCGTGAGCGACGGTGGCTTCCATGTCTTCATCGCTGGCGACGGAGACGCTGACGGGAGGGCCATAGGTAAAGCCCTGCAGATCCCCGTTAGGGAATCCCCGCGGCCGGCTTTGAATGAAGCCAACAATCAGTTCGTAACAACCATCGGCCTTCTTGTTCGCTGCGCAATGCTGGGGCATCAGACCGTCGAGGAGGTTATAGAGTGCCAGACGCCCGGGGTCCGTCTCCAAGTCAAATTTTTGGGCTGAGGCATCAAGTTCGTCTTGAATGACCCAAGTGATTTTGTCCGCCGCGACGGGGTACACGCGGCGAACGTATTCGACGGCGCGACGCCATTTGTCGCCGGTCACAGAAACGATCGTTCCCTTATAGTTTGCTTTCACCGGGCGCACGAGAATGCGCATGGGTTGGCGTTCCTTGAAATCGATGGTGGCGGTGGTGGCGAGAGTGACGCCGTTGACGGTGGCGGTGAACTTGTAGAGGCCGGCCTGCCAATTGCCGCAGGCGGCGCGAGTGGGGCAGAGGAATTCAACGATGGAGACGGGCTTGGTGTAGGTGACCGCCTGTAGTTCCGTGACAACAGTGCCGGCTCGTTCAACGACGAGCTTTGTGGTTGCGGGATCGACTGTCGCTTCGCTGGCCAGGAAGGCGCGGATGACGGTGTCTTTGCCGGCGACAAAGTCCAGGGCGCCGTTCAACTGTTTGCCGATGGCCTGATTGACCTCCACTTCCAAGATGGCGGGAGACTAGGCAAAAATGGCGGGCACGGCCAAAAGAAGGAGGAAAAACGGGCGAAAAAGCATTCGTGTGATTTTAGCAGGAAAGGGACTAAAGATCAGCGAAGGCGGGGATTTATGAGAGTACCGGAACCAATTATGATGGATGCTATGAAAATTCTGCTGATGGCAGCGGCATTCCCGGCACTGTGGGCCGCGCCGTCGTACCAGAGCGAAGTACGGCCGATCCTGGAAAAGCGGTGCGTGGGATGCCACCGGGCTGGGGAGATCGGGCCGATGCCGCTGGGTTCTTTTGCCGAGGTGCGGCCGTGGGCGAAGTCGATCCGGCAGGCGGTGACGCGAGGGACGATGCCGCCGTGGCATGCCGATGCGGCGAAGAGTGTTGCGTTCCACAACGACCGGTCGCTGACGGCGGCGGAGCGGAAGACGATTCAGGACTGGGTGGACACCGGGGCTCCCGAGGGGAAGCCGGGCGGGGCCACCGTTTCGACGGCACGGGCGGGCGGATGGCGGCTGGGGAAACCGGACCTGATTGTCCGAGTGCCGAAGATGCCGATTCCGGCTTCGGGCACGATTCAATACACCTTTCTGGTGACGCCGACGGATTTGCCGGAAGCCAAGTGGATGGCGGCGGCGGAGTGGAAGATTGACCAGCGTTCGGTGGTTCACCACATCAACGCGTTCGTGCGGCCGAAGGGGTCGAGCTATGTTGCGGACGCGCCGCCGGGGCAGTTCTTTGTGGCGTCGAAGGCGTCGCGCGGAGCGCGGCGGCCGGACGAGCGGGAGGCCGACCGGCGGGAGTTATTGCTGGGCTACGAGCCTGGGTACGAGCCGATTCCGTGGGGCGAGGGGCGGGCGAAACTGCTGCCGAAGGGCGCCGATATTGTGTTTGAGATGCACTATACGGCGAACGGGAAAGCCGTCAGCGATGCGTCGGAGCTGGGGATTTATTTTGCGAAGTCGGCGCCGCGGGAACGGGTGCTGACGATCACGCCGGCCGATTCCGCTTTTGCGATTCCGCCGGGGGACGGCAACTTTCCATCGTCCACGGCGGCTACGCTGCAGCGCGATTTGACGCTGCTTTCGATGCAGCCGCACATGCATTTGCGGGGCAAGTCGTACCGCATTACGGCGCGGTATCCGGATGGGCGCGTGGAGAACCTGATCGACGTGCCGAAGTACGACTTCAACTGGCAGACCACCTATTTCCTGGCCCAGCCGAAGTCCTTGCCGAAGGGCACTGTACTGGAGTGCCTGGCGCATTTTGACAACTCTCCGAACAACCGGTTCAACCCCGATCCCAGCCAGACGGTGCGCTGGGGCGACCAGAGCTGGGAGGAGATGAATATTGGCTTTATGGAAGTGGTTTTTCCGGCCGCGGCGGACCCGGACGTGGTGACACTGAGCGGCACGACACGGCCGGGCGCGGCGGCGGGGACAACGCGTTAGAGTTCCTTGACGCGGATGTTGCGGAATTCGACGTGCGAGCCGTGGCCGAGGAAGCCGATGTGGCCCTGGGCACGCTTCAGGCCGGGGTGCTTCTTGTGGACGGCTTCGTCGGTGACCTTGGAGAGATCGGCGTCGGTGATGACTTTGCCGTTGAGGGTGACCTTGATTTTGTTGCCCTTGACGTGGATCTCTTCGACGTTCCATTCGCCCACGGGCTTCAGAGCATCAGCCTTGGCGGCGACGACGTCATAGACGCTGCCGTGGTGCTGGGAAGGCTTGATTTTGCCCTTATACATGGCGTGGCCGTGATCGAGGATCTGGATTTCCATGCCCTGGTAGGCGGCGTCGCCTTCGAGTGGGGCGCGGATGCCGACGCCGTTATTGCCGCCGGGGGAGAGCTTGAATTCAAGGCGGAAGATGAAATCCTTGTACTCCTTGGCGGTGAAGAGATTGCCGCCGCCTTCCTTGGGGCAGACGAGGATGCCGTCTTTGACGATGTAGCCGGGGCCGTGGCCTTTGACGAGCTGCCAGCCGTTGGTGGTTTTGCCGTCGAAGAGTTCCGTGAAACCCTTTTCGGCGGCGCAGACGGCGAGGGCCGCGAGAGCAAGGACTGCGAAGATTTTCATTTGTTCATTCTCCAGGATTAGCGCGCCACGGCGCCAGCGGGATTGGGGCTGAGCGTGCCGTTTTTTTGCGATTCGTACTGTTTTTGGATGTGTTCGGGGAAGGTTTTTATCAGCTCGTCGACGCGGGCGATGAGGCGGTTGAGAACTTCGGGGTTTTCGGCGGCGACGTCGTAGGACTCGTCGGGGTCGGCGACGACGTTGTAGAGTTCGGGGTTCTTGAGGCGAATGTTCTTGCGGCCGCCGGCGGGGGCAGGGCTATAGGTGACGTTGTTGTAACGGCTGAAATGCACCTTCCATTTTCCCTGGCGGGCGCACTGGACGTTGATGTTGTCGAAGTAGAGGATGACTTCGCGGTCGAGTTCGGATTTGGCGCCGGTGAGGAGCGGGGTGATGTCGATGCCGTCGATGGGGAGTTTGGGCTTGGCGGCGCCGGTCATGGCGCAGACGGTGGGGACGACATCCATCGTTGAAACGAGCGAATGGCAGACGCGGCCTTTGGCGACCACGCCGGGGCGCCACATAATGAGCGGGACGCGGACGCCGCCCTCCCACGTCATGCCTTTTCGGCCGCGGAGCTTGCCGGGGGTTCCCTGGAACCAGGGGCCGTTATCGCTGGAGA
The DNA here is from genome assembly GCA_945860645.1 of Candidatus Sulfopaludibacter sp. SbA3. GTDB lineage: Bacteria > Acidobacteriota > Terriglobia > Bryobacterales > Bryobacteraceae. The sequence goes on from CAMATG010000619.1 coordinate 4,281, forward strand.
AAATGAAGAGCGTGTTTTTGTCGAGGCCGTGTTTTTTGAGGGTCTTCATCAGTTCGCCGACGGACCAATCGAGCTCGCTGACGACGTCACCATAGATGCCG
>CAMATG010000620.1 GCA_945860645.1 Candidatus Sulfopaludibacter sp. SbA3
GTGATGATGATCGACTCATTCCCGGTCAACGTCTCCGAATAGTGGTCGGCGATGATGTCGCCCTCGGCGCTGACGTCGACGTCGGCCTCGTGACGGGCATACAGGTCCACGTCGGTGTTCGGTGTCGACGTCGTCAGCCGGATCGTCAATCGCGTCGCTCCGTTCGGCACCTGGATGCGGTAGCCGTAAGCGCCCGTGAAAACGGTCGGGCCCGTAATGGCGGGCAGTTGCAGTTTCGCAGCGACGCCGGAGGTCAGTAACGTCGGCGCGGTGGGCGCGACCGGGGTGCGTTCGATGGTTGCGGTGATCGTTCCTTCGGCGGCCCGCTGGTTGTCGTAGTTAACGAACTGGATGAAATAGACCCCCGGCTTCAGCGCCGGAGACGTGCTGGTTGAGATAGTGATGCTCTCATTGCCGTCCGGTCCTTCGGAGGCTACGTCCGCCGCCACTCGGCTGTTCACGATTCGCGCCAGATCGCCGAACGTCACGAACATGTCGACGTCGGTGGCGGTGGAGGTGCGCAGGTCGATCTTCAATCCGGTTGCGCCCTCGGGGACGGTAATCTGGAAGGCGCGATCGCCGGCGAAAAGCGTAGGCCCCGTAGTTACCGGCAGCGCGACAGGTCGCGCTACGCCGCTCGAAAGGACAATCGGCGTAGCCACCGGCGTCTGCGTCGTAAACGTCGCCGTGATCGTGCCGGAGGTCGCAACACCGGGGGTAAACAGGCCCAGCGCGATGAAGTAGGTCCCCGCCCGCAACGCCGGTGAGGACTGCGCGTTGATGGTGATCAACTCGTTGCCGCCATCGGAGGTGGACCGGAAGTCCGCCACCGGGCGTCCCCCCTCGAGCGTCACTTCGGCCCCGAACCGGGTATACAGATCCACGTCGGAATTCGGCGTGGTGGTACTCACACGGATCTGTAGTTGGGTCGCGTTCGCGGGAACGTCTATCCGATAGCCGGCGGCACCCGTGAACAGCGCCCCGTTGGTCACCGCGGGCAGGTTGAAGGTTCGGCTGACGCCGCTGGTCAGCACCACCGCTTGTGAGGCGCCGCCCCCTGTGCCTGGCGTGCCAATCCGGGCATTGAGGGTCGCGGAAACTTCCCGTCCGGTGGTGAAATTCGCGATCGCGATGAAGTAGGTGCCGGCGCGTAGCGGCGGGTTCGATTGCGCGTTGATCAGGATCCGTTCGTTGCCGGAATCGCTGATGGAGCTATAGTCAGAAACCACGCGACCGCCCGTGATGGAGGGGATCCCGTCATAGGAGACGAACAGGTCGAGATCCGCATTCGCCGTGGAGGTAGCCAGCGTAATCTCCAGTTCCGTGGCGCCTTCGGGCACCTGAATCCGCCAGCCGTTATTGCCGCTGATCAACGTCGCCGTGCCCACCGTCGGCAGGGTCAGCCGCAGCGGTGTGTTGTTGGTCAGTGCCGTGCCGTTCGGCGGCGCCGTCGTTCCGCCGCCGGTGTTCGTGGAGCCCGCGCGATCCTCCAGAAACGTACGAATCTGCGCGAATGCTACATCGAAACGTCCGTACCAATCGAAGGCCGGGCGCAGGTCGCATTCGGTCTGGCCCGCAGGTGGCCGCGGCCCGCCGGACAGCATGCCAACAATCTGTCCCTGGTCATTGAAAATGCCCGATCCGGACGATCCGCCCTGCGTGACGCCCTCGCGCCACAGCACGGTATAAAAGTTCTCCGTCGGCCTGCCCCTGGTCGTGATCGCGTCTCCGCGCGCGCCGAATGAGATCTTCTTCAAATCGCCCGTCGGATGATGAATGCCCGTTACGGTCGCGCCAATGGGATGCTCCGCCGCTGTCCATCCAGCGAAAATGGTGCCGTCTGGCACGCTGTTCAGTCGCAGCAGTGTGAAGTCTCCATTCTCCAACGTGCTGCCGGCGACGTAACGGGATCCCAATGTTCTCTTCACATCGGCGGCCGTCGGCGCCGGGCCGTTGCAGCGCAGTGTCTGGTACAGGAAAAATGCTTCCACGGTCCGCGCTTCGGCGTCGGTGGAGATACAATGCGCCGCCGTCATGAAATACGGAACAAACGAACTCGCCCGCGTATTCAAGACAGTGCCGCTGCAAAGGGCGCCGCCGTCTCCGGTTTCAAAGGAAATCCGCGCCACCGCCCTCGCCAACTCGGCGTACTCCGCCCGGCATGTGACGTCAATATTGCAACTCAGCGCCGCCGCCCGTGTCTCGCCTAACTTCGCCAGCCCCATATCCGGGCCTGGTTTCGCTACCGTAATCGGCAACTCCGTCAGGTGCGAGATCTCCGAAATCCGGAAGGGCAAGGTGCGCGAACGGGAACGAGTTTGGTATTCGATCAACACCGCCTCGCCCAATGCCGTGTTGGTCCAGAACTCGCCGTCGCCGTGAATCCCATCGCCTTCGTAGGGGCCGTATGTCTGCGGCCGGTCCGCCAGCAGTTCGGTAATCCACAACTGCCCGTCACCGGCGTGGAAATTCTCCAGGTGCAGCCGCATCGCCACCGCGCTCGGCGAGCGAAGAACCAGCCGCCAAACGGAAGATCCATCCCGCGCGCTCTGCCAGGAGCCTTCCGCGTTCGTCGAACTCACGGGCCGGTGGACGCCGATCTGCGTCAGTCCGGGCCGTACGCTCCGCGCCGTCCGTTCCTGGGCCGTCAGCGGCGCCATCCACCGCTCGGGCGCGGCGCGCAGTTCCAGGCGCTGGCCCGGGGCCGGCTGCGTCACTTTCTGCGGCGCATGGAAAACCGCGGGCGGAACCCCGCCACGCTGAGCAAAGGCGGCGGTAGCAAGTGCGAGAAAAAGAAGGAGCGGCATAGTGTGTTACGCGAAATCCACCCTCATTCTCGCATCAAAAAAGTTTCACGACGGCTCTGGTTTTTTCGGCAAGGCATCGTGGATTCGCTCCCGGAACCGGCCCCGCATTGCTCCCGCCAGATTTACCGAACTGTCCCCGAACTTATCCCGCAGCGAATCCGCCGCGCTAAACACCCGCTTCAGCTTTTCGTTTTTATCCCCGCCCAAAAGGTCCAACTGCCCTTCCGTTTCCGCGAACCCCGCCGTGTGCACGCCAATCAAACGGATGGGCCGCCCCTTCTGCCAGTTGCGGTGGAACAGTTCGCGCGCGGTCTGGAAAATCTCCGTATCCAGTTGCGTCGCATGATCCAGCGATTGCGCCCGCGTAAACGTTGTGAAATCCGAATACCGGAACTTGATCTGTACGGTACGCGCGTGGAAGCCATGCTCGCGCAACCGGCGTCCCACTTTCTCGCTCATGTGCGCCAGCGTGGACTCCAGCACCGCTAGGTCCGCCGTGTCCTCTGAAAACGTGTGTTCGTGGCTGATCGATTTCGGATCGTCGTCCGAGCTCATCTCTTTTTCAAACCACGAACCGGAATCGAACCCCTTGGCCTTGCCCGCCAGCGCCAATCCCATCTTCCCGAAACGCTCCACCAGGATCCGGTCGTCGAGCAGCGCCAGGTCACCCACTTTGTAAATCCCCAGGTCGTGCAAACCCTTTTCCGCCACTTTGCCCACGCCGGGGATCTTACGGATATCCAGTGGCGCCAGAAACGCCGCCTCCGCCCCGGGCGGAATCCACAATACCCCGTTGGGCTTGGCCTGGTCCGACGCTACTTTCGAAACCAGCCGCGCCGAAGACGCGCCGATCGAGTTGTTCAGCCCGGTGGCGGCCCGGATCGCCTCATGCAGCTTATGCGCGGCCCGGAGTGGTGGGCCATGCAACCGCTCAGTACCCGTCATGTCCAGGTATGCTTCGTCGATAGACGCCATCTCAAACCGGGGCGTGAACGACTCAATTACCCCGCGAACCTTACCCGAATAAAGTTCATAGCGGTCCCGCTGTCCATCGACAAAGATCGCCTGCGGACACAGTGCCGCCGCTGTCCGCAACGGCATCGCCGAGTGCACGCCGAACTTGCGCGCCGCGTAGGACGCCGCCGAAACCACGCCCCGCTCGTGTCCCTTGCCGCCCACCACCACCGGCTTGCCCTTCAGCGACGGGTCATAGAGTTCTTCCACCGAGACGAAGAAGGCGTCCATGTCGATATGGAAGATTGTTTTCACGCGCTGCTTCCCATGGTAAGCGGTTCCGCTCGCAGTTCAGCGCTGCTTTGCTACCCTCTCAAGAGTGGCTCGTACCGAGAATATTCAACCCGCCGGGACGCGGGATCGCCAAATTGCCTGGGGGCTGTTCCTCTTAACGCTGTTCCTCTACTGGCAGACCTCCGTTTTCGACTTCATCAATCTCGATGACCCCGATTTCATCACCGAAAACCCGCACGTGCGCGCCGGACTCACCGGGGCCAGCATCCTCTGGGCGCTGACCACCAACTACATCAACTGGCAGCCGCTGGTCTTCCT
>CAMATG010000621.1 GCA_945860645.1 Candidatus Sulfopaludibacter sp. SbA3
TTCATGAAGCAGGAGGCCAAAAACGGGCGGGAGTTGTTCTACAAGACGGGGGCTTGTACGGACCGGGAGGCGGGGCCGGTGGTGTGGCTGGTGGGGTTTGTGCAGGCGCCGGCGGGGCGGACGTATTTTGCGTTTAATGCGAGCGGGGGGACGTTGGATGCGCTGATGGCCAAGCGGGTGGAGTTGGCGCGGGAGCGATTGGAGCGGGCGGGGTTGTGGCGTTAGAGTTGGGGGTGACGTTTGCGAAGAGTGGCGGCGTCAGCCATGTCTTTGGGGCGGCCGGTTGATTCCTTGTTCCGGAGCAGGTCGTCGATGCCGATGACGAAGGCCTTGCAGCCGCCAAAGTCGGCTTCGACTCTGCCGGCCCAGGCCGTTTCGGTGTCTACGCCGGTGATGGACGTGATCAGGTCGATGCGGTTGGGCGGCAGACCTAAATGAATGATGTGACCGGGCTGGTTGATGTCATCTTCGGTTAAGCCGAATTGGCGAAGTGCGACGCGGGCGCGTTCGGCGTTTTCCGTGTCCGGGAGAATCAGCACGTCCATATCGGCGGTGTAGTGCGGATGGCCGTGCCAGGCTGTGGCCAGCGCTCCGACGATGAGGAAGTCAACGTTGTTCGAATACCGCGATTCGATACAATCGCGCCAGCGAGGCCAGTCTGTCCCCGGGGCGAAAGTGGACCGGATTTCGAGGCCAAGCCGGGTCCGCTCTTCGGGCTGCATCTGCGCGTAGTAGGCATCCTCGGCCGCGTCCGCCTCCTCGAAGGAACCAAAGATTCGGACGATTTTCAGCACACGATTCCGTGCAACCGTTCATTCCAGACAATGCCGAGGCCGGGCAGGGAAGGGATCTGATAATGACTGCCCTCGCGGACCAAAGGCTCCGCCAGGAACGCATTGGCGGTGGAAAGCACGTTGGGGTTGAACTCGCAGAGATTGCAGTTATCGGCGGCCGCGGCGAAGTGGAGCGCAGCGGCGATTTGCGGGCCCATGGCGATGCTCAGATGCGGCACGACTTCGCCGGCAAAGGCGTTGGCAATTTCCATGGAGCCGGTAATCCCGCAACGGCCGAGGTCCGGCTGCGCGACGCCGGTGATGGGTAGGAAGGGTGCGAGTTCGCGCAACGAACGATAGCTTTCGCCGAGGGCGAGCGGGGTCTTGATTGACGACGCCAGCTGCTCGTGCGCGGCGAGTTCTTCGGGGTAGAGCGGACACTCCAGCCACCGCGCGTTGCGGGCGTCGAGTTCGCGGGCCATCGGAATCGCCTCGGCCGGCGGCATGTGCCACAGGGCATCGACGGCGAAGCGCATGTGCGACGGCAGCCGGTCTGCGACGGCCAGAATATCGGCCCATTCGGTTTCGTAGTAGAGCTTGACGAGCGACAGCCCTTCGTCGGCATAGCGGGCGGCGAAGGCGGCGCGGTCGGCTGGGGTGGCGCCGGAGGTGCCGCTCAAGTAGGCGGGGATGGTTCGTTTGGGCGCCGCGGCTAGGAGTTCGCAGACGGGCTTCGCGGCCATCTTGCCGGCCAGGTCCCAGAGGGCGATGTCGACGCCGCTCATGGCATCGATCATGAAACCGCCGTTCTGGCCGCGGACGCGCATGGTGGCGAACATGCGGTCCCCAAGCGCGGCGATGTGCGCGGGCGTGCCTTCGAAATCGACGCCGACGATGGCGGGACGCAGCAGGTGTTCGACGATGGCGCAGGAAACCTCAGGCGCGAGTGGCGCTTGCGCTTCGCCCCAGCCCACGGTGCCGTCTTCCAGTTCCACGCGCACCAGCGCTGTTTCGAAGTTCACCGAGTAGAGCACGGGATAGGCCGTGGACCAGCGGTAGTTACCCTCACCAGTGAGCGAGGTGGGCGAACCGGCGGTGCCTTGGGCGTTGGCAAAATCGCGGGGAAGACGAACAGGAATTGCAGTAAGTTTGGTGATCCGCATATACAATAGAAAATTCGAATGAAACTACGCCGCCTGACTCGAAAACGCGCCACCGACGAGGTGTACGAGACACTGCGCGATGCCATATTGAACCGTGTTTTCAAGCCGGGCGAGCGATTGCAGGTGGACGAAATTGCCGACCGTCTGGGCGTGAGCCTCACGCCGGTGCGGCACGCGATTCAGCAGTTGGCGACCGAAGGGTTGATTGAAATTAAACCGCGCAGCGGCACCTTTGTGGCCACGCTGTCGATTGAGGATATTGAAGCGACGTTTGATGTTCGCATTGCGTTGGAGTGCCTGGCGGCCGAGAAAGCCGTTGAACATTTGCGGCCAGCCGAGCTGCAGAAGCTGGAAGAGCTGTTGGAAGTTTTGCGCCGCCCGGTGACGAACGGGGAGACCCTGCGGCGGCACGAGAAGGCCAACAGCGAATTGCACCTGCTGCTGATTGAAGCGGCCGGGAACCGCCGGTTGATCGAGATTTACAAGGGGTTGAACGCCCACCTGACGATCGCGCGCATTCACGCCGCCGAGCAGCACGCGGGCGAAGAGCAGGCGCCGGCGCAGGAGCGGGCGCGGCGATTCGCGGTGGAGCAGGCCGAGCACGACGCCATTGTCGGCGCCCTCCGCGACCGCGACCTGCCGCGGATGCAGGCGGCGGTGCGGGCCCATATTGGCCGGGCGAAACAGTCGTTGATGGACGCCTGGAAATCGCAAAGCTGATCCCGCCTAAGCGGCCAGCGGCTGGCGTACCAGCCGCCGGACGATGAAATACGACAGCGGATGCAGTACGCTCATGAGGACGAAGATGGCCTCATAGCCGAACCACTGCACGACGTAGCCGGTCATCCACGTGAACAGCGTGCCGCCGAGGCCGTTGCCGAAGGCGAGAATGCCGGCCACGGTGCCGATCATCGGCTTGGGGAACACGTCGTTGGTGAGCGTGGTCTGATTCGTTTTCCACGCCATATGGGAGAACGTGACGATGCAGATGAGCGTCAGCGTCAACGTGCGCGAGGGGGCGTGGTTGACGGCAAGGCTCAAAGGCATGAGCATGGCGAACGGCAGCATGACCATCATGCGCGCCTTCAGCGGGTCGCGGCCCTTGGCGATGAGCCGGCCACTGGTCCAGCCGCCCACCAGCGCGCCGGCATCGGCCGCCAGATACGGCATCCAGGCCATCATGCCCATTTCGGCCATGGTGAAGCCACGCTGTTCCACCAGGTACTTCGGAAGCCAGAAGAGGTAGAACCACCAGACGGGATCGGAGAAAAATCGGGCGAGCAGCAGGCCCCAGGTTTGGGGATACTTCAGCACCTGTTGCCAGGGCACGCGCCCGGTGGTGGCGGCGATTGCCGGATCCGCCAGGACGTAGGCGCGTTCCTCTTCGGTGATGCGCGGATGGGTTTCCGGCGGATGGTAGAGGAACAGCCAGAAGGCGAGCCAGATGAAGCCAAGCGAACCGGTGACGACGAAGGCGGGTTGCCAGCCGTACTTGCCATTGATCCAGGTGATGACCGGTGGCGCGATGACGGCGCCGATGGCCGCGCCGCCGTTGATCAAGCCGTTGACGAACGCCCGCTCCTTGGCCGGGTACCACTCGCTGACCGCTTTGAAGGCGGCCATGAAGTTGCCCGATTCGCCCATGCCCAACAGGAACCGCAGAAAGCCGAGCGACCAGACGCCTTGCGCGAAGGCGTGGAGCATGTTCGCCACCGACCACCACACCATGAAGATGCTGAGCGACAGGCGCGTACCCCAACGATCAACCAGGAATCCGGAGCCGACGTACATGACCGTGTAGGCCGCCAGAAACGCCGTGAGGATGTTGGAGTATTCGATGGGCGAGAGGTTCAGTTCGCGCGTGAGTACGGGCGAGAGAACAGAGAGCGTCTGCCGGTCGATGTAGTTGATTACGGTCGACAGGAAGAGGAGCGCGGCGATCCACCAACGGAGGTGCGGGATGCGCATGGAGTTAGGTATGGCTGACGGCGACTAGCTTCCGCAGATGGGCCAGCTCGACCAGACTATCGGAATCGAGCGAGGCAGTGGGGTGGCGCACGTGCGCGGTGGCGATGACGCCTTCGGCGACGAGGTTATGCTTCTGGGCCGACACGCCCAGGCCGGGCTGCAGTTCAAAACGCAGCAGCGGCAGGACGCGGGTGAACCGGGCCCAGGCGGCGTCCAGTTCGCCGGCTTCCAGGTGGTTCCAGATGTCGACCAGGTCGCGCGTGCGATCGCTGCCGGGCATCTGGCCGCGGGCGCCGCGCTGCCATTCTTCAATGAAAAATTGGCAGTTCAGGCCGCCGAAGAGTGTGAGCGAGCCGGCGGCCAGTTTGCTGACGGCGGAGAATTTGGACGGCGTGGGCGGTGCTTCCACCTTTACGTACTTCACATTTTCGATTTCGCGGCCCATGCGGGCGAGCAGCGCCGGG
>CAMATG010000622.1 GCA_945860645.1 Candidatus Sulfopaludibacter sp. SbA3
CGTTGTCGGCGACACCTTCCCGGTCGGTTGCCGCTGGTCGGATAAGATCGTCTACCCGCAATATTTCGAAGCCAACCCGGACTCCCGGAATCCTGAGCTGATGACCCGATATGGTGTTTATGACGAGCAGTGCGGGCTCGACAAGGTGAACCTCAGCTGGGGGCACGACGAGTATCTCTATCACGTCACCAAGAACTATCTGCCCGAAGAGGCGCAGTACATGATCCGCTACCACTCCTGGTATTCTGCGCACCGGGAAATGGACTATCAGTTCCTGATGTCCGATCACGATATGCAGATGATGGACTGGGTCCGGAAATTCAATCCGTACGACCTGTATTCCAAGTCCGACGTCAAACCCGATTTCGATCAATTGAAGCCTTACTATGACGATCTAATTGCGGAATTCTTCCCCGCGAAGATCAAGTGGTAGCCCCAGGGAATAGGTCTAAGGCGTTTCCGGGGTAGCTCTAGGGCTAAATCCAATTTGAGTCAATTTGTCCCTTAGCGCATGATGGTTGTAGCTCCAATCGCCTGAGAAAGAGACGATCATGACTAGGCCGACACGTAATCAAATCTGGAACCTGGTTCAATCCCGGTTAAACTCCCTTGCGGCATCCTGCCAGACTTCCCTCCTGCGGGATGAACGCGGGCAGGACCTGATCGAGTATGCCCTGATGGCGGCAACCATCGCCGTGGCGACGGCTGCCATCTTTCCTCAATCCATTGCGCCCAACATCTGTGCCATTTTTTCTAAAGTGAACTCTAGTTTGGGCTCGGCAAACCTCTAAAGAACGACGACTGTTAGACCAGACGGGCGGCTGAACGGGCTGCCCGCTTGGTCGTTCTGTCTACTCTGTCACGCGAGCGGGACTCACTCGCGACTGCAACGCCGCCTTCATTGCCGCTCCGTCCTTGGCCGCAAACTCCAACCGGATTTGTCCCATCCGCATGGCGTTCTCTTTGTCCCACTTCGCCCGCATCACGCCGGTTGAATGTTCCTTGGACCGGGTGATCATATGCCCCAATTCGTGCGCGATGGAATAGGCCAGCACGGACTCCATCGGGACGCTGTTCGCTTCGGCGAAGTCCTCGATCCGGGGTAGGGAAACCGCCGCCCGGTTGCCTTTACCCGTAGCCAGCATGGCGAAGCCCAGCGCCGCCGGCACTGGCATTTCCAACTGCGGCCCGGCGAGTCCCATGATGAAGGTCGGCACGGAACCGGTCTCCGTGCACGCCGGGTCACAGATGCTCCATCGCACCGCAATGCCCAGTGGCACGAAAACCCGTCCGGCGATCTTCATCGCCTTGTTCACCTGGGCAGACGCCAACCCGGCGTTGTTGTTGATGTGGACCGCAATCTCCACCTGGGCGGAAGCCGTGAGGGCGAAGGCGAGAGCGATGGAGAGTTTCAGCATGCCCTGAGTAGGGCAACCGCCTCACCACGCGGAAGCAAGGCCTAAGTCATTGAAAAAGAAAGGACGGTTCGCCGTTCCCGGCGAAACTCCTCACTCTTCGGATACCTCAAAAACAGAAGGGCCTATCCGATCGGATAGGCCCTTCTGCCGCAATCGAAACCGCGATTGTTACTCCAGGTACTTTTTCAAATCCGGCTCCAACTGCGCCTTTACTTCCGGCGTGTCCAGATTGACCTTGGTGATCAGCCGCGGCGCCATCGGCCGGTTCTTCTCCACCGGTTTGCCGTCCAGTTTGTTCACGGCCGCCATCACGGACTCATAGCCCATGTTGAACGGATCCTGCGCCACCAGCGAATCCACCAGTCCTTCGCGCAGATGCTTCAGCAGCGTGGGGCTCCAGTCGAAACCCACCATCTTCACGGCCTTCGCATTCCGGCCCTGTAGCGCCTGGGCCGCGCCCACCGCACTCGATTCGTTGGACGCAAACAGGCCCGTGGCGTCCGGAAAGGCCGTCAGCATGTTCTCGGCGACTTGCAGCGACTTGGCGAAGTCCGCCATCCCATACCGCTTATCGACGATCTGGATGCCCGCAAACTTCTTGATCCCGTCTTCAAATCCCTGCTCGCGCGCCATTGTGGAGGCGCCGCCGGGCTGCACGGCCACCACCACCACCTTGCCCTTGCCGCCCAGGATCTCCCCCATTCGCGCCGCCGCCATTTGGCCCGCCGCGTAGTTATCGGTGGCCACCATCGATGTATAGCTTTCGGTATCGATCCCGGAGTCGAAGATGATGACCGGAATGTTCTCCTTCACCGCGCGCTCCACCACCGACACCATGACCTTCTTGTCAATCGGTGCCAGCGCGATCGCGTCCACATGCTGGTTGATCATGGCGTCGACAATTTGGATCTGCCCGTTGTAGTCGGTCTCCGTCGCCGGGCCGTTCCAAACGATTTCCACATCGCGCTCCCGCGCGGCCTTCACCGCCCCGGCGTGAACCGACTGCCAGAACAGGTGCGCCCGGCCTTTCGGAACCACCGCGATCCGCCGTTTGGTGCTTTTGTTGCACCCGGCAAGAGAAAGCGCGGCCGCCCCAATGGCGCCGCGCAAAAAGGTTTTTCGTTCCATTTACTGAGGGAATTCCTTCGGTTCCGTGAGTTGCTGCCAACCCGTCCCGCTCAGCGCCTTCATGAACGCAACCAGATCGGCCTTGTCCTGGGCGGTGAGGTTCAACTTCTTGATCCGCTCGTCCAGGTTCTTGTTCGGAATACCGCCCTTATCGTAGTACTCCACCACCTCTTCCAGCGTCTTCAGGCTGCCGTCGTGCATGTACGGAAACGTATTTTCGATATCCCGCAGCGTGGGGGTTTTGAACGCGCCGAAATCGTCCGCCTTCTTGGTGACGGCAAAACGGCCCGGTTCCGGCTCCGCCTTATCCTGCCCGACGCCCAGATTGTGGAACGAGTTCAGAGTAAAGTTCGCGCCCTCGTGGCACTGATCGCACTTGGCCTTGTTGAAGAACACGTCCATGCCGCGAACCTGCGATGCATTCATCGCGCTCTTGTTTCCCTGTTTGTACTTGTCGTAGGGCGCATTGCCGCTCAGAACCGTACGTTCGAACGTTGCAATCGCCATCGCCACGTGATCCAAATTGAAGTCCTCGCTGCCGAAAACAGCCTTGAAACGCGTCCGGTAGCCCGGAATCTTTTTCAACGTCTCCACCACCACCGGGTGCGAATTGCCCATCTCGATCGGATTCGCCATCGGTCCCACGGCCTGCGCTTCCAGCGATGCCGCCCGGCCATCCCAGAATTGGATGGCGCCATAGGCACGGTTGATCACGGTCGGCGAATTGATCCCGCCAACCTGGCCTTTCACGCCCGTGGAGAACTTCGCCTGGTCGGTGAAGCCCTTCGCCGGATGGTGGCAACTGGCGCACGAAAGCGTCCCATCCGCCGAGATCCGCTTCTCAAAATACAACAACCGTCCCAGATCCGCCTTCGCCGGGGTGTAGGGGTTGTCTTTCGGCCAGATAATCGGCGGCAACCCGCGCGGAACCACAAAGGCAGCCGGTTTCGGCTGGGCATTCAGAAAGACGAAAGGAACAGCGGCCAGTGCCGCTGCTCCCATCCAAAAACTGCAACGCATAAACGGTATCCTTTTCTAACTACTTCTTCACGTAACCCTGCACGTAGATGGCGCGATAACCACCCAGGCTGGCCAGCGTGCCGGTCACTTCCATCACGTGCGCGGTGTGTTCGGCGGCCGCTTTGCGGAAGTCGCTGGTGGTGCCGTCGCGGCGCGGGTCATGCTCTTCTTCCATCAACATGTACAGCGAACCATCGGCCGTAACCAGCCCGATCGGCTGCCCGTTGTTGATGCACTTCTGGCCGCAGGCGCGGTGCTTTTCACCGTGCTTGCCCAGCTGCAAATAGCACGAAAACTCAACGATCTCGCCCACCACAGTGGTTTCCTTGCCGGCGCGCGGCTTCTGGTCCACACCGGCGGCTACGCTGGTCTGGCTCCAAACGTCGCCCTTGGTGCCCATTGTGCCCATCGGTTTCTTGTAGGTCGGGTCGCCCACCGGCGTCATGGCCGGCATCAGCGGCCCGGCCGCGGCGGCCTTTTTCTTCGGCGCTTCCTGTGCGAAAGCAACCGCGAGTGTCGTGAGTGCAATCAATGCAAATTTCGTAAGTTTCATGTTTGGTTTTTCCCTGGAAATACGTTACCCGCGGACGCTGGCCGCGGGGATTTTTCGGAGTAGATCTTCCATTTCGGCGCGGTTCTCGCTACCGATCGTGAAGCAATCAAGAACATCCTGCGCGAGGGCGAATTGAAGGGCTTCGTCCACGTTTCGGCGCAACTTGCCCGCGCCGAGAATCTTCATGCCAATGACGCCTTTACCGGCCGCCTTCATCTGTTTCAACACGCTGATCACCGTGTTCGGATC
>CAMATG010000623.1 GCA_945860645.1 Candidatus Sulfopaludibacter sp. SbA3
AAACTACCCACCGAGCGGGCCACACCAGCCCGCTCGGCTGGCGTTAGACTGGCCATTCTAACCACGTCTTCGAGGGGGGCCGGGGTGTCCCGGAGCAGCGTCCGGACCGTCGTGTCCAGGGCCACGACGCTCGAAGCCAGTCCGGAACCGGGGACGAAGCCGACTTTTCCATCACTCTCGAAGAACGTTCCGGTATCGGACGGGCCGAAGCGGTAGGTTCCCGGCGGCATGCCAAGCGCTCGATTGGCATCCGTGACGAGACATAACCTCTTTGGCCCCTTCATCTTCCAGGCGAAAGCTAAGAGTTCAGGCGACAGGTGTTGGCCGTCGGCGATGACCTCGGTCGACATCTCATCGTGGGCTAGTACGAACTGCTCCATACTGCCGCGCATCGGTGTTCCCAGGCGCGCCCGGACGCTCGCGACACTGCTCATAGCGCACCAAAAGTGGTCCACATGCCGCATGCCCGCGTCGTAGGCCGTAGCCATCTCCGGCCAGCTGGCATCGGAATGGCCGCATGTAATCAAGCACTTGCGGCGGCGGGCGGCCTTGTAGAAGGCCACGGCCCCAGGCAGTTCGGCGGCGCAAGTAGCAATTCGCACAATACCTGCTGAAAAGTATGTATCGTATTCATTCGCAGTGGGTTCCCGGCGGCCATCGACACTGTGGCAGCCGACTTTCCCGGCGGCGAAGTAGGGCCCATAGAGGTGGACGCCGGCGATGCGGGCGCCGTCATCCGGCTTCCACTTGCGAGCGACCTCTTTGCAGGCCCCGATCATCCGGGCGATCTCTTCCGGGGATCCGGTGGTGGTGGTGGGGAAAAGGGAAGTGGTGCCCCGGCGTAAATGAGCGCGGTTGGCCTGCCGAACAGCGTCTGGCGTGCCGTCCATATAATCGGCCCCGGCTCCGCCGTGGACGTGGATGTCTATGAAGCCAGGGGAGATATACCCGTCGCCAGCGTCGAGGACGACGTTGGCGGCCCGGCTGGCGCGACCTTTGGCAACGCGGACGATCTTGCCGTCCTGGCATTCGACGGTGCCGCGTTCCAGGACCCGGTCCGGGAGAATGACTTGTCCAGTGAAGGCGATTCTGGTGGAGCTCACAGAAAAAGGATATCGTGAAGCATGAGCAACGTAGCGGAACGTTCCGAAAAAGCCCAGGCGCTGTTGGCGTCGCGCCGGGTCGGGTATTTGTCGACGCAATCGAAACGGCGGCCGGGGTTCCCGTTTGGGTCGGTGGTGAACTACGCCCTAGACGGCTTCGGGCGCCCGGTGTTTCTGTTCAGCACGCTCGCCGTTCATATGAAGAACTTGCAGGACGATGGCCGCGCCAGTTTTCTGGTGTGTTCACCGGAGGTGGAGCAGGACGCGGTGACGGCATCGCGATTGACGCTGATGGGTGAAGTGACGGAGGTGCCCGAGGACGAAGTGGAGGCGATCAAGGCGATGTACCTCGCCACACACCCGGGTGCTGAAGAATATGCGGAATTCAGTGATTTTGGCTTTTTTCGGTTCCACACGGCCGATAGTTATTATGTGGGCGGGTTCGGTGAGATGGGTTGGCTGTAGTTGACATAATATATGTTATCGGAACCTACTATGGGGCCGGTTCCGAGGGATTTGCGCCCACTACCGCTAGAAGACCAGGCGGAGTTGGTAGCGGACGACGCGGCCACCACCGTCGGCGAACTGGGGAGCGAGGAAGCGGCCGGCCGGGGCCGTCGCCACGTTGCTGCTGATCGTCACGGGAGCGGCGGCGGTGAAGGGGCTCACGTTGCCGAAGCCGTACTGGGGCGTGTTGATGAAGTTGAAGAGCTCCCCCCGGAGGCTGAGTTTGAAACGCTCGGTGAGGGCGAAGGTCTTGGCGATGGTCGAGTCGAGGTTTTTCAAACCGGGGCTACGGAGAGTTCCCCGCCCCAGAGTGCCCGTCCGCTTGGGGTCGTTGCCGGTGAAGGTTGCCAGTTGGATGTACATCGCCTCCGATGGATTGATGGTGGCGTTGGCGGTGTCCGGGTTGCAGTAGCCAGCCGCGCATGGCACGGCGCGGGTGCCGGGGCGGCCGTTGGGGTTGTAGTCGGGCCGGTCGATGGAGCCGCCGAGGCCGTCGGCATCGACGCCGTTGAGGACCGTCAGCGGGACTCCGCTTTCGAACGACCAGAGGCCGGACAGCTGCCAGCCCCCGATGGCGTGCCGCTTCCAGGCGTTGCCGGTCTTGCCGAAGGGGAGTTCATAAAGGAACGAGAGGACCAGACGGTGGGGCCGGTCGAAGTGGGAGACCGCCTTTTCGTTGCGGAGACCGCCGAAGAGAGACGGGACCGCCGATTGTTGCGGGAGATTGACGTTGGCCTGGCCGAAGACCTCGCTTGAATTGTCCAAATTCTTGGACCAGGTGTAGGCGAGATTGGAGTGGAAGCCCTTGGAGAACCGGCGCGTGAGGCTGGTCTGCAGCCCGTGATAGGACGAGTTGCCGCCGTTGGTGCGGGTGAGGCGGCCGCCTTGGAGGGTATCCAGGCGCAGGGTCAACTGGCTGGCGACGAGCGCATTCACGTTTTGATACTGGCGGCGGAGGTTGAGGGGGACGAGAGGGTTCAAATCCTCATTGATGAAGAGGCGGAGGCCGCGGGTGCCCACGTAGCTGACGTCGGCGATCATCTGGCCGGGCAACTCACGCTGGACGCCGAAGCTCCAACGCTGGGTATAGGGGGCGACGAGGTTCCCGTAGACGAAGGTCTGCGTGTCGACGGGGAGGGGGGCTCTTGGGACCGTGGGGAGGCTGGCGGAGAGGTTGGGGAGTCCGCGGGGCTGGGCGGCGGTGGAGACAGAGTTCGTATTCGTCGCGATCAGATTCGGGACGGAGCTGGCGGCGTTGGAGAGGATGTTGTTAAAGAACGTATCGTAGCCGATTTGATAACCGGTGCGGATGGCGGACTTATGATCGCCGAGTAACTTTCCGAGAAATCCGTCTTTGTAAGCCGGAGACCAGGCGACGCCGATGGTGGGCGACCAGTTATTCCGGTCCGAACCTACTTTGCTGGGGCGTTTGTAGGGGCCGTCGAGCGTGACGGGATCCACGTTATAGAGCCCCGAGAAGGCGGCATAGGGGAGTGCGTTCATGGGTACGCCGAAGTAGTCGTAGCGAACGCCGAGGGTGACCGTCAGGTTCTGCGTGGCGCGCCAGCGGTCCTGCAGAAAGTAGGCCTGGCGGAAGACTTTGGGGTAGTTGGCGGGGCTGCCGAAGGTGCGGGTGGCGGCGCCGTTGGTACCGCCGAAATCGTCGAGGAAATTGGCGAAAATAGAGTATCCGGTGGTGGTGGCGTAGGCGAGTTGTCCGCGTTCGACGGCTGGGGCGAGGTCCTTGGCGCGCTGGACAAGGAGGTCGGCGCCGACCCGGAGCGAATGGCGTCCGCGATTGAAGGAGACGGTGTCCTGGAGCGTGTAGTTGTTGGCGATGCGTCCTTGCGGGAAGTTCGTGGCGACGCCGAGGCTGGTGACTCCGCCGCCGAGTGTGAGAGTGGGAATGGACTTACCGAGGTCGGAGATGGTGTCCAGTGGAAACTCAAATCCGATCCTGGCGTAACTGACTCGGAGTTCGTTAGTAAGTGCTGGCGAGAATATATGAGTTTCGTTGATTTGTGCGTTCTTATTGGCTGTGGATTGGGAGGTGAGAAAAGCCGGGAAGTTAGCCTGGACGGGCCCGTTTCCTTGTTCTTGCTGGATGTAACGGACCATGAGTTGGTCGTTCTGACTGACGGCGTGATCGCCGCGGACGATCAATTGTCTGTCCGTCAGGAATTGCGGGAAGACGGCGGTGCCGGTGCCGAATTCGATGGCGGGGCGGCCATCGCCGAGTGCAACGGGGAAGAACTGGCTTGTGGCGGCGATACGACCAGTTCCCTGCTTGTAGATTTCATAGCGCGGGTTGCGGCCTTGCGGGAATAGTTGATCGAGGGCGGCCCAGCCGGCGGCGCTGGGGACGCCGTAGTTGCCGCCGGAGGTCGATGCCTGGCGCTGTTCGTGATAACCGGCGAAGAAGAAGGTCCGGTTCCTGACAACGGGGCCGCCGAGGGTGCCGCCGAACCAGTTTTCGGTACCGGGGAGCGGGTGGCCGCGTTTGACGACTTCAGGGTTGAGGGAGTTGGTGTTGGTGATGGCGTCGTCGAAGGTGGAGTCGAGCAAGTGGAAGAGAGAGCCGTGGAAGGTGTTGGTACCGGCGCGGGTGACGGTGTTGACGGTGGCGCCGCCGGCGCGGCCGAACTCGGCATCGAAGTTGGAGGTTTGGACGGCGACTTCGGCGACGGCGTCGGGGTTGCGGAGTTGGAAGGCCTGGCCGGCGACGCCGGTGTCATTGTTGTCGC
>CAMATG010000624.1 GCA_945860645.1 Candidatus Sulfopaludibacter sp. SbA3
AGAGCGGAGGAGGCGGAGCTGGCGCCGGAGTGGCGGTTGGGGTTGGGCTGGATTGATTGGAGGGGCGGGGTGGATTCCACAGTGCGCTCGGCGGGCATAGCGGTGGGGCATCGGGATGGGACGGCTTTGCTGTTGCGTTCGCTTGTGAAGCTGCGGACCCAGGCGCACGCTGTTGCGATTTACCTGCGATTCCGCTCGCATATGTTTCCCGGAAAGACGTAAGATCGCAAGATGTCTTTGGGAATTGTCCGCGACTGGCTGCTCGTAACGGCGGACCTTTCGCTTCCCTTGCTGACGGCCACCGGTGCGCTGCCGGGGCCGGTGTTCGCCGTCACCGCTGGCGTCCATGGCGACGAGTACGAAGGCGTGCGCGCGATCTTTGACGTGTTTGCCTCGCTCGACACCAGCGCCCTCCGCGGGACCGTCATCGCTGTTCCCGTCGTTAACCCGCCGGCGCACTGGGCGGTGCAGCGGACGAGCCCCGTGGACGGCGCCAACCTCGCCCGCGTGTTTCCGGGTAGCCCCGATGGCACCCTCTCCGAACAGATCGCCGCGGTGCTGGCGCGGGAGGTGATCGGGCGTGCTGATTTCTACCTGGATCTGCACAGCGGCGGCGTGCGCTATGCGATGCCCTCCATGGCGGGATATGCCTCCTTCGACCCGCGTGGCCAGGCGGCCGCCGAGGCCTTTGGCGCACCCGTCATCTGGGGCCATCCGGTGATTGAGCCCGGCCGGACGATCTCCTCGGCGCGCGACCGGGGCATCCCGTTTCTCTACGTCGAGGCCTGGGGCGCGGGGCGGATCGCCCCCGCCGATTTGGCGATGATGCGGCGTGGCATCTTCAACCTGCTGCGGCATCTGAACATGCTGCCGGGCGAGCCCGAGATTCCAGCGCCGCCGCGGCGGCTGAGCGGCGTTGGCAATACCGACGATGGGCTGGCCGCCGGCGCCGATGGATTCCTGATGCTGGAGGTTGGGTTGCTGGACCGCGTGGCGGCTGGCCGGCGGCTGGGCCACCTCGTGGATTTGTTGGGAAATACGATCGAAACCTACGTCGCCCCGCGCGCAGGCACAATTGCGTTAACGCATGAGATGCCGATTGTGCGAAAGGGCGATACTCTATTCCTTTTAGCGGACGAAGAATGAGCCAATACGATTTTCAAGTCGCGGCGCGGGAAGCGCGCATACGGGCGAATACGCCGGGGTCGCTCAGTGCCTATGAGCGGTCGCAGAAGAGTCTGGCGGGCGGGGTGTCGACGGCGCTGCGCCGGTCGGCCAAGCCGTACCCGATGTTCTACTCCCACGGCGAGGGCGCCTGGATCACCGACGTCGATGGCAACCGGTTTATCGACTACACGCTGGCCTGGGGCCCGCTGATTCTGGGCCATGCCCCGGCGGTGGTGAACGAGGCGCTGGCGGCGCAACTGCCCAAGGGGCACACGTTCGGCGCACAGCATGAGTTGGAGTACAAGGCCGCCGAACTGCTGTGCGAGGCCATCCCGTGCGCCGACAAAGTGGCCTTCGCCAACAGCGGTACCGAGATTGTCCAGGTGGCGCTGCGACTGGCGCGCGCGGTGACCGGCCGCATGTTGTATCTGAAGTTCGAAGGGCACTATCACGGCTGGGACGACAGCGTATTGGTGAGTTATAAGCCGGGGGCGAGCGACTGCGGTTCGATGACGCCGATCCCGGTTGGTACCGGGCAGCGGCCTTGGTCGGGCGCAGTGGTGGCGCGTTGGAACGACCGGGCGAGCGTGGACGCCGCCTTTGCCGCGCATGCCGGGGAAATCTCCGCCATTATCTGCGAGCCGATGTTGTGCAACAGCGGCTGCCTGCCTCCGGCCGAGGGGTTTCTGGCCTATTTGCGGGAGAAGGCCACAGCCGAAGGTGCGCTGCTGATTTTTGATGAGGTGATCACCGGGTTCCGCCTGGCGCTGGGCGGCGGACAGGCCTACTACGGCGTTACGCCCGATGTGGCCACGTTCGCCAAGGCTTGCGGTGGCGGACTGCCGGTATCGGTACTGGCGGGGCGCGACGAGTACATGAGCTGGATCGCCGAAGGCCGCATGGTGCACGCCGGGACGCTGAACGGGAATCCGTTGGGGCTGGCGGCCACGGTGGCTTCGTTGCAGGCGCTGACGCCATCGGTCTACGAACAGTTGGACCGGCTGGGCCGGCAGTTGCGCGCGGGGCTGGAAGAGGCGCTGCGGTCCAAGGGCGTTCCAGTTGTGACGACGGGGGAGGGCGCGGTGTTTCAACTCCACTTCCAACCCGAAATTCCGCTCGAGTATCGCGACACGCTGCCGACCGATAAGGTGCTGTACGCGGGTTTCCTGATGGCGCTGCTCGATGCGGGCGTGCTGGCGTTGCCGGATGGGCGCTGGTACCTGAGCGCGGCGCACGGGGCCGACGTGGTTGAGGAGACATTGCGCCGGGTTCGCGCGCTGTGAGGCTGTTCCTGCTGGTGGCGGGCGCCGCGACGATGGCCGCCGACTTTGCGCTCGCCGTGCCCGGTAACATGCGGAATTCGGAGGCCGACGCGCTGGTGTTGCGCGATGGCCGGCTGCTGTTTGCCTGGACCGAATTCCAGGGTGACGGGAAGTCCGATTGGACCGGCGCGCGGCTCTCCGCGAGGATTTCCTCCGACCGCGGCACGACCTGGGGCGAGCGGTTCACGCTGCAGGAGAACATTGGCGCCATGAACGTCATGGAGCCCGATTTGCTGCGTTTGAAGAGCGGGAAGGTCCTGTTTCTCTTCGCTCGGAAAAACTCGCCGGCCGATTGTGCGCCGATGGTGCGGATCTCGAAGGACGATGCGAAGACGTTTTCGCCGCCGGTGCCGATGACGATTACCCCCTCGCCCTCCTACACCGGGTTCAATCATGACCGGGCGATTCAGCTGCGGGGCGGGCGGGTGTTGATGCCGCTGTTTTTCACGACCGATTACCGCGTGGACCCGCATATCCGTTCGCGGATTTATTACTCCGATGACGAGGGGGCGAGCTGGAAGCCGAGTGACACGATTCTTGACTTGCTGCAATCGAAAGCGGGGGCGCAGGAGCCGGGTGTGATTGAGCTGAATGACGGGCGTGTGATGGCGTGGGTGCGGACGGATTTGGGACGTATCTATCGGGCTTACTCGCGGGACAAGGGAAAGACATTTTCGGAGTTACAGCCGATTGCGGGTGTGGAGTCGCCGCGGTCGCCGCAAACGATGAAGAGGCATCCGAAGACGGGGGATTTGGTGTTGGTGTGGAACAACTCGACGAAAGATCGGACGCCCCTATCGACGGCGGTTTCGCGCGATGAAGGGTTGACGTGGACGCACCGGAAAGTGCTGGACGAGACGGCTGGCGAGACGTTCGCCTATACCAGCCTGGAATGGTTGCGCGACGGGGTGTTTCTGAGTTACTACGCGGCTGGTCCGGCCGGTATCTCGCTGCGGGTGAAGACGTTGCCGTTGAGCTGGTTTTATCAATAAATGCGAGTTACTCCCTGGTTGTATGTAGTAGGAAGCCGGCAGTTTGGATTGAGCAGCCGGTATGACTGTCATGTGTATGCGTTGCGCGCGGCGGCCGGGACGCTGCTGATTGATAGCGGGAGCGGCCTGGGGCATGAGCGGATTGTGGCCAATTTGCGGGAGGAGTTTGGCGCCGACCTGGGGCCGGGCACGATTCTATTGACGCACCGGCATCCGGATCATATTGGCGGGGCGGCGCGGTTGTCGGCGGAGTTGGGCTGGCCGGTGGTGGCGTCGGCACTGGCGGCGCCGGTGGTGATGGCGGGCGATGAGGTGGGAAGCGGGCTGGCAGGGGCGCAGGCGCAGGGCGGCTATCCGGCCGAGATGCGGTTGACGCCGTGCGCGGTGGCGCGGCAGTTCGACGATGACGATGTGTTGGAGTTGGAAGGGTTTTCGCTGCGGGCGATCCGGGTGCGCGGGCACTCGTCGGACTCGTTCGCATTTTTGTTCACGCACGGCGGGCGACGAGGGCTGATTGTGGGCGATATCGTGTTTTATGGGGGCGTGGTGGGGCTGATCAACGCGCCGGATTCCTCGCTCGCAGCGTACTGCGAGGATATGGGGAAGTTGGCTGGGCTGGGCGTGGATGTGCTGCTGGCGGGCCACGGTTTGTTCACTCTTGCGGGCGGGCAGCGGCATATCGACATGGCGCGGGAGGAGTTGAGCAAAGGCTTTGTACCGCGCACGATTGGGCAGGGGGATCTGATCTTTTGACGCCAACACCGTGTTTGCCGAGCGCCCGTTTGGGGGCGGATTTGTGGTTCAAACTGGAGTCCTGCCAGCCGACGGGGTCGTATAAGGACCGTTTCATTGTGCGGGAGATGGAG
>CAMATG010000625.1 GCA_945860645.1 Candidatus Sulfopaludibacter sp. SbA3
GCGTTGCCCGTTCGGTTTCTTCGGCGGCGCCGATTGGAGGATCGACAACAACTCGCCGTTCGGCTTTTGCGTGTAGGCCAGATCGTGATTGCGGCCCCAGACAAGCGTCGTGGCCCAATGGCCGCGCGCGGTTGGCAATACGTAGGTGGCGGAGGATGTCTGGCGGAAGGAATCGCGATCGGGGTGAGTGGCTTCGCGATTGTTGATGCGCCCGATGGAATATTGCATGGCCCAACGGGCCGTTGGCGTGACGGTGACGCGGGAGGCGAAGGAATTGATCGGGCCAAGCTCGATGCCCCAGCGCTTCTCATCCGGCTCGCGGCCGTGGAAACCGCTGGCCTCCAAAGTCACCCAGCGATGTGTCACACCCAATGTGGTCACGTTGGCGGCGATGTGTGTCGAATCCTGATAGTGGTGCGACATCACCGCCATCGGATTCTCCGATGTCGAGATGCGATGCGGGTAGGCGGTGGGCCCGATTGCCGGATCGCCGCGCAGGCCCGCGTAGAGGTTCAACGTGGTGTTTTCGCTCAACCGGTATTGATACGACGCGCCGAGTTCCTTGACGAAATCATGCGGATGCTGGCCGTTCAATATCGGGATGTTCTTCCACGTTTCACCCGTCTGCAGGAGCAGCGGGTAGCGGCCATTGGTCACCGTCAGCGGCTCAATGGAGAACATCGTGCGGACGGTGAAGATGCCACCCGCCAAGCGGCGGCTGGCCATCGGCATCACCCACCCGGCGCCGAAGGTCTTGTCGCGCCCGCGCGGTCCGCCCTGATTGGTGTAAATGCCCCACAGCGTACCGTTGAACATCACATTCCAATTGCCGATCTGCTTGTGCAGCATCTGCATCGGCCGGGCGCCCGGCGTCTGGCTGGTGCCACTGACGAACATGCCCGCGAACGCCGCCGAACTCGCCGTCATCCCCGCCGTCATCGTGCCGTCCATGACGGCCAGTTTCACGTCGCTCAACGGAATGCCGGCGAAGATCCCCTCACCGGCCTGCCAGCCGTCGTAGCAATCGCCGCAGACGCCTTTCGATTCCGGCTTCTTGCCGTTCTTCGCCGGGGCCGTAGCCTTCGCCAGATCACTGCCGCACGGGCACTCCGCCTCCAACGCGCACTGGCCGCAGCCACCCTTTACGCAGCACAAAAACCGTTTCTCGCCCACCAGCGTTTTCTTCGCGGCCAACAGCGCGCTGAGCCCCTCTTTCAACTCCGGAGGCAACTCACCGGTACCCGGCATGGCCTGCTTCTCCGCCGGCAACAGCTTCACGTTCTCGGCCTTGATCCCCGGCAGGGATCCGCGCCCGCCTTTCCAACCCGCCATGCACTCGCCGCACGCGCCCAGCCCGCGCATCACGCTTGCCGCGCACGCGCAGGATCCGTTCTTGCGCATGCACAGATCGCAGCTCGGCTTGACGCAACAGGCATACCGCCCCTTGGCCTGCAGCGTCTTTTTCGCCGCCGCCAGCTTCGCCTGGGCCTGCTTCAGGTCTTTGTCCGCTTTGGTTGGCGTCGTGTTTTTCCGCCCGCCTTCATGGGCCACTAGCAGGCTGGCGGTCATCAACAGTGTCAACGCAAGCCGCATACCTACTTACCGCCGGCCACCACGGTAAAGGGGCCCGTTTCCACGATGCCGGCCCGCTGAATCTGCACCCACCCGCGGTAACGACCGGGCTTGGGATACCGGGCCAGGAACGCCAAATGCCCGTCCTTGCCCGCCTTCGGGTCCAGTTCATCGGGATGGGAATGGACGAAGGTTTCCCCGTCCTCATGCACCAGGATCAGGTGCCCCAGCGCGCCCAGGTACGGCTGCACATCGTTCACCAGCGCCCCGGTCTTCGCATCGCGCACCACGCAGGCCATCCGCAACGTCTTGCCCGCGGCGAACTCCGTTTGCGCGAAGGCCACGCGGATGGAGCCGGAGGCCGTTTCCCCGGTCAGTTTCTCCGAGGCAATCACGAACCGGTCCGACTTCTTCCCGCCAACTTTCATACGAACCGGAATCACCTGCCCGCCGGCGCCCTTCGGCGCAACGTCCACGAACAGCGTGTATTCACCGGCCTGCGGGAATGTGTAGCGAAGACGGAACGCGCCATCGGCGGCCATCTCGGGATGCTCGTGGGCGAAGACGCCAAGGTCCTCCCGGACCACGATGAAGTGCATGGGCTTTTCGTGTTGCACGTCGAACTCGCGAACTCGCGCGTTATTCTGAGCGCGAGAAAACACGGCGATATCCAGGTCCACTGGCTCGCCCGCCTTCGGGCTCTTTGGCGTCGTGCGAACCTCGGCATAGAAAGGCCGCGGCTTGGCTTTGCGGTTCTTCGCCGCTACCGCATCGCCCACCTGGAGCGGAAACTGCACTTGAAATTCGGTACCGCCGGGAGGGGTGACGAACAACTGCAACCGGTACTCGCCGCCGTGCGGAAACAGGGGGTGCACGCCATACTCGCCGGGCACGCCTTCCGGGTGCGCGCTCTCGGTCATCTTCGCCATGCCGGGCATCGTGGGCATGTCGATCACGCTCCGCGCCAGCGCGCGAATCACCGGCGCGGCGCCCATCACCGCATCCACCTGCGTGGCGTCCACAACGCGGTACTCGATCTGCATCTCTTCCTGTGCGGCCAGGCCATCGGCCGGCAATCGCAGGGTGACCTGGTACTTCCCGGCCCGCACCGCGGGTAATTCCGTCTGTCCCCAGACCACGCCTGCCAACATCAGAAGAGTTGTGAATCGCATTATCGAATCGCCACTAGCCCCGGGTTACTGCGCTGCCGGTTCACGCTGATCACCAGTTCCAACGCCGTTCCCGTCGCCGCATCCGCCGGCACCTGCACGTTCGCCTGCGCCAGACCGACGAAGCCGGGCGTCAAGCCCAGAAACAGCAGCGGCACTTCACGGCCGCCGATGGTCGCCGTCGAATCGAGCGCCGCGCGGTACAACGTCGTCAGCGGTGCCGCGCGGCCGGCCGTCAGGTCGCCGTCGAGCGGCCCGATACCGGTCAGATAGACAGTCATCACCCGCCCGCGCGTCTCCGCGTTCGCTTCTGTGTTCAGCGTCCCGTCCTGATTGATCGCCACGGCGCGCGTGCTGCCGGCGATCATGAAGATCCCCGGCGCGGCGGCGCCAATGTTGACCGTCTCTTCGGAACTAGCGCCCTGCCCGGTGGCGACGCGAATCTTTGCCTCGCCCTCCCGCAGATCGTAGGGCAATTGCGCGTTGATCTGGTTCGGGGAAATGAAGACCAGCGGCAGGCGCGTGCCGTTGACGGTGACCGACGTTCCGGCCATCTCCGTGGGCAGCGGCAGCTCGCCGGCCTGCGTGAGACCAGTTGCAAAATTGATGCCGAAAATCGAGATCAGCGCGCCTGGGGCCAGAGGCACGGGCGCGGGCAGAAAGCTGGCCGCGTTGACGATGCCACCCGGCGAGATGGCAGGCCGGATGGCGAAGCTGACTTTGCGAATCAAATAGTTCTGCCAGTCGGCGATCAGCACGTCGCCGTTGTTATCCACCGCTACAGAAGATGGGAAGTTCAGCGGACTCTGAGTCGCCGGAATCCCTTCGGCGCCGCGCCCAATCTGGCCGTTGCCGGCGATAGTGGAGATGGTCCCATCCGGCGCCACCCGACGAACGCGATGGTTGCCCATGTCGGCGATATAGATATTGCCGGCCGCGTCGACGGCGGTGGCGTTGGGCTGGCTGAGTTGGGCCGCGGTGGCCCGTCCGCCGTCCCCGCTGAAGCCCGGTGCGCCCGTTCCGGCCACGGTGGAGATGGCCCCGTTCGGCGCAATCCTGCGCACGCGATGGCTGCCCTGTTCGGTGACCAGCAGGTTCCCTGCGCGATCAAAGATCAGGTGCGAAGGGATCGAAAGCGGGCTGCGGGTGGCGTCCGGACCATCGGCGCCGTTGCCCGGCAAACCAGTGCCCGCGATCGTCTGCAAGCGGCCGTCCGCATTCATGCGGGCGATCCGGTTGGAGTGCAGTTCGGCGAAGTAGATCCGGCCTTCACTATCGGCTGCGATGGAACTCGGCCAGTCCAGCGGCGAAAGCGTGGCGGGTATCGCCGGGGCAAAAAACGAATGCAGATTGCTGCCAATGATCGTAGTGATCGTGCCGTTTGGCGCCACTTGCCGGATGCGATTATTCTTCTCGTCGCAAATCAAAAGCGCCCCATTCGGAAGCACAATGGCATGCGAAGGGCCGTACAGTTTCGCCGCGGAGGCAGACCCGCCATCGCCCGCTTCGGTGCCGCCACCGAGCGGGGAACAACGGCTGGTATCGATCGACGGCCGCTGCCCGCTGCCCGCCACCGTGGTGATGACTCCGTCCGGGG
>CAMATG010000626.1 GCA_945860645.1 Candidatus Sulfopaludibacter sp. SbA3
TGGTGGCCAATGTCGAAACCGCGGAGCAGGCCAGGGAGATCGTCGACGCCTGCAAATACGCCCCGCTCGGCCGCCGCGGCGTGGCGCTTGGCGGCGCGCACAACGACTTTGTCATGCCGGATCCGGTGGAGTATTTTCGCTACGCCAACCAGAACACGACGGTGATCGCCATGATCGAATCCCCTGTCGGTTTGGCGAATATCGACGCGATTGCCGCCACGCCCGGAATCGATGTCCTGTGGGTAGGCCACTACGATCTGACGCAGGCCATGGGCATCCCCGCGCAGTTCCAACACCCCGATTTTATTGGCGCGCTCAGCGCCGTCACCGCCGCCGCCCGCCGGCACGGCAAGCAGGCGGGCATCCAGCCCGGCCGCGTCGAAGACGCCCAACAGTGGCGCGACCTCGGGTTTAATGTCATCAGTTGGGGCATCGATTACGCTGTCTATCGCGCGGCACTCACGAGCGGCATCGAAACGGTTCGCCATATACTGAAGGGATAGTGGACTATCCGATCGTAGACGGCCGGGTACAAACCCGGGCTCTCGAATATCACATTACTGATCACTGCAATCTGCGCTGTGATCACTGCTGCTCCTTCTCGCCCATTCTTAAAAAGTGGCTTGCCGATCCGGTGGCGTTCCGCGAAGATCTCATCGCCTTGCGCCGCGTGGTGCGCCCGGAGTTTCTGAAGATTGTCGGGGGTGAACCGCTCCTCCATCCGGCGCTGGAAGAACTGCTCGTAACCGCCCACGAACTGCAGGTCGGCGCGCGCATCCAACTCACCACCAACGGCATCCTCCTGCGCAACCTCACGCCCCGTTCCTGGGACTGTATTCAGATGCTCTCGGTCTCGCTCTATCCGGAGCCGGCCTTGCCGAAAGACCTCATTCGCTACGTGGCTCGCGAAGCCGCCCGGCGGAACATCGAGGTCAGTTGGAAGATGCAGGATAAGTTCACCTGCCTCGATCGAACGGTCCTTGCCACCCGCGACGAAGCCCGCGATACCTTCGCCGATTGTTGGATCCGCCACCGCTGCAACTCCATCAAGAACGGCCGATTCTATTCCTGTACCCGCCCGCAGTACATTCAGAAATTCGCCGCTGACGGGCCACTCTTCGCCGAAGACGGCATCCCGGTCCATGGCGAAGATGCGGTCGTGCTCGCCGCGACCATTCGAGAGCACCTCACGCAGACCGAGCCCCTCTACTCCTGTTTTCTCTGCAACGGCGGCCAGGCGCATCTCGACACCCACCGTCAACTCAACCCCCAGGCCATCCGCGCCAAGCGCGAGCAACTCGTCTCCCTCACCACCCAGATCACACCATGAGCCCCCTCGGCGACGCACTCCTGGCCGCACTCTCCCGTGTCCCCGCCGGCGCGCCGGTCCCGGTAGCCGTCAGCGGCGGGTTGGACTCCTGGGTGCTCGCCCTGCTGCTGCGCCGCCTCGGCCGCGAGGTGGCCGGGTACACGCTCGTCTCCCGCGTCGAGGGCTACTGCGAATGGCAACAAACCCTCACCCTCGCCACCCAGTTCGACATTCCCGTTCACCCCATCGAAGTCGCCAGTTTCGACGCGGCCTTGCCCCGTTTTCTCACCGTCACCCGGACGCCGATTTACAACCTCCACCCGGTCTCAAAACTCCTTCTCGCCGAAGCCCTCGCCGCCCGTGGCATTGCCCACATCGTCACCGGCGACGCGGCCGATCAGGTCTTTCGCTGCGAATCGGATTGCGACCTTCTGCCCCTCACGCAGGCCTGTTTTCGCCACTGTCAGGTCGAACTGATCACGCCCTTCCTCGCGCCCGAAGTCCGCGCCCTCTGCACCGTGCCGGACCCCGATAAACGCGCGCTCCGCGACCTCGCCGCCGCCCTCGGGATTCCCCCCATTCCCAAGCGCCCCACCTACTATCCCGGCAGTCACATTCTCACTCACACGACACAAATGCTGGAGGCCCTGCAATGTGTGGCATCGCCGGGCTGATTCGATACTCCGGTCTTACTCTCGCGGACCGCTCCCGCGCCTCGCGCCTCCAGTCGTTCCTTCGCCACCGCGGCCCCGACGACGACGGCATCGTCGTCCTCCCTAACGCCGCCTTCGTCCAGACCCGTCTGGCCCTTGTCCAGCCCGATCCGCACCCGCTGCCACTGCAATCCCACGACGGCCGCTATACCCTCACCTACAACGGCGAGGTCTACAATCACGCCGCCTTGCGCGCCGAGCTGCGCCACCACCACGACTTCCAAACCGCCACCGATACCGAAGTTGTCCTTGCCGCGCTCATCCACTGGGGCCCCCGCGCCCTCTCCCGCTTCGAAGGCATGTTCGCGCTGTTTTTATGGGACTCGCGGGAGCACCACGGCCTCGCCGCCGTCGACCCGCTTTCGGTAAAGCCGCTCCTCTACCACGCCTCGGAGAGTCAGTTCGCCTTCTGTTCCGAAGCTGGACCGCTCATTGAATCCGGCGCGCTCCCCTTCCGGCCGCAGGAAGAGGCCATCGCCGAATATCTCGTCGCCCCCTATTTCAGCAGCTCCCACCAGCTCCCCTTCGCCAACCTCCAACGCCTCCTCCCCGGCCACTATCTGGAGCTCGCCGGCAACTCCGTCTTCCTCGGCACCTACCGCGCCGCCGCCGCCGCGCCGCCCGAGCTCCTGCCCGCCCTCCGCAACGCTGTTGCATCCCAGTCCAGCGCCGCCACTCCCGTCGGCCTGTTCCTTTCCGGAGGCGTCGATTCCAGCCTTCTGGCCGCGCTCGCCCCGGCGCCCATGCCCGCCTTCACCATCGATTACGATCTCCGCCCCGAACACTTCGAAGATTCCCTCATCGTTCGCAGTGACGATGTCCCCTTCGCCCGCCAGGTCGCCGCCCGCCACCGTCACCCCCATCACATCGTCACCCCGCCGAACTTCGACACGGCTCTCGAGCGCACGCTCCGCACCAACGACCTCATCGCCGCCTGGGAGCAGGAGGTCTCGCAAAATCTCCTCGCCGCCGCCGCCGCGCCGCACGTCAAAGCGGTGCTGGTGGGCGACGCCGCCGATGAAACCCACTTCGGCTACTCCTTCCTCTTGCACCCCGAACGCATCGCCTCGCCCGCCCCGCTGCTGGATTACTTCGGCTGCCTGCCCGCCCGCATTGGCCCCGCCTATTTTGTCGATAAATACCGCGCCTTCGCCGAATCCGAAGGCCACAGTTGGCGCACGGCCGATGACCAGCGTCTGGCCATCACCTGCCTCGTTCGCCACTTCTGGCTCACCCGCCTGCTGCACAACGGCGACATTCACCTCATGGCGCATTCCGTCGAAGGCCGGGTCCCGTTTGCCGACCCCGCCGTCCTCGCCTACGCCGCGCAGATCTCCGCCGCCACGGGCCTCGAAAACGGCATCGAAAAGCATCACCTTCGCCAGGCCGCCGCCGAAGTCCTGCCACCGGAAATCGCCTGGCGCCCAAAGTCGGCCCTGACCAAAAATCTCAACGCCCGCCGCGCCATCTACCGGCTGTTTCAAAAACTCTGGAAGCGCAACGGCGAATCTCTCACTCCCTACCTTCCGCCCGACAGCCTGGCGAAACTCCCGCTGCCCGCTACTGATCGGGAAACCGGTCTCTGTTTCCGCGCCGCCGCCCTGCTCACCTGGTTCGCTCGCTTCGACGCATGAACATCCTCTTCGCCCTCATTCCCGAAAAAGGTCACGTCAATCCGTACATCGGCCCCGCGCAGGCGCTCGCCGCTCGCGGCCATCAGGTCACCGTCCTGGCCCCCGGCGACATCTCGGCCCAGTGCACCGCCGCCGGTCTCACTTTCGCTCCCGATCTCGTCCCGCCCACCCAGGGCCCGCGCCCCACCCACGGCGCCGAACTGGTGTCGCTTATCCAGGACGCCCCACGGCTGGCCGCCTGGATCGAGCAGCTCCTCCTCATTGACATCCCCCCGCAGGTCTCGCAGCTCCGCCGCGCCATCCGCCGCCTCCAAACCGATATCGTCGTCATTGATCCGCTCTACTACCCCGCCGCCCTCGCCGCCCATGCCGAAGGCCTCCCCTGGGCCAGCGTCTCCAATTCGCTCAACCCCGTCCTCCCTCCCACGCTCACCAGCGCGCTCCTCGAAACCACCCGCGCCCTCTCTCCGCGACGCGACGAAATCTTCGCGCATTTCGGCCTCCATGCCGACTTCCGCGGCGCCGACGTGCTCTCTCCTTTCCTCACCATCGCCTTCACCACCGAAGCCCTCTGCGGCCCGGTCCCCGGCGTCGAACTCGTCGGCCCCTCGTTCCCGCTCCACCAGCGCGGCGACGAAGTGCCCCTCCTGCCCCTCCCGGACAATCAGCCCATCGT
>CAMATG010000627.1 GCA_945860645.1 Candidatus Sulfopaludibacter sp. SbA3
CGGCTTTGGGGACGACGATGTTGCCGTTGACATTGCCGCGGAGTTTCTGCTGACCGGCGTCGAGCGTGACGGCGGCGCCTTTCCAGGGGCGGAAGCCGATGTTGGCGCCGTACTGGTTTTCGTGGGCGGGGCGGAGGGGGCCGACGGTGAAAAAGCTGCGGGCGTTGAGGACGCTGTTGCCGTGGGTTTCGAAGAGTGTGCCGTGGATGTGGGTGGGTTTGGACGGGGCGAGGTGGATGGGGCTGCCGGGCTTGGTGCCATATTCGGCGCCGAAATAGTTGCGGTCGGCCTTGAAGTCATCGATCAGCGTGGCGGTAGTGCCGAGGCGAACGTTGAGCTCCTTGAGGGCGTTGTTGTCGATGAGGTTGAACTGGACGTTTTCGTTGCGGCGGGATTCGCCGGAGGCGGTGTCGGTTTTGTTGAGGAGATTGAGATCGGTACGGCGTTCGGCAGCGGGCTGCTCGGGCGCTGGCTTTTGTTGGGGGAAGAGGAGCGTTGGGACGAAGACCAACAGAAAGGCCCTTTGTAACCACATTGAAACAATTATAAGGGTAGCCCGGCGATGGGCCGGACGTTGGCGCGGAGAGAGGTGACGAACTTGTTGGCGGCTTCGGTGAGGCGGCGGACGAGTTCGGGATCGCGGGCGGAGAGGTCGCGAGTTTCGCCGATGTCGCTTTGGAGGTCGTAGAGGGCACGAGAAGCCAGATGCAGTTTCCAGCGGCCCTGGCGGATGGCAAGGAGGTTGGTGTTGCTGGCGGGGCGGCCGGTTTCGGGAGTGTATTGGATGGCGGTGTCGAAGTAGTAAAAGTAGTCGTGCGGGCTTTGCTTGGCGGCTCCGGTGAGGAGGGGGAGGAGGTTGTGGCCGTCGAGCGTGCGGTCTGTGGGGAGCTTGATTTGGGCGGCTGCGGCGAAGGTGGGGAGGAAGTCGATGGTGGCGGCGATTTGGGAGGTGACGGTGTTGGCGGGAATGCGGCCGGGCCAGCGGAAGATGGCGGGGACGCGGATGCCGCCTTCGTAAACGGTGCCTTTGCCGGCGCGGAGAGGGCCGGCGGAACCGGCGTCGATGCCGTAGGGGAGCCAGGGGCCGTTGTCGGAGGTGTAGACGACGAGCGTGTCGTTATCGAGCTTGTGCTGCTTGAGGGCGGCTAGGATGCGGCCGGTGCTGGCGTCGAGCTCTTCGATGGCGTCGCCGTAGCGGCCGCGGAGGGATTTGCCATCGAACTCCTTGCCGGGGAAGAGGGGGACGTGGGGCATGGCGTGGGCGACGTAGAGGAAGAAGGGGCGGGACTTGTTGGCGGCGATGAAGCGGAGCGCTTCGTCGGTGTAGCGGGCGGTGAGGGTGGATTGATCGGGGTTGGTTTCGATGACCTCTTCGTTGCGCATGAGCGGGAGGGGAGGGAACCAATCGGGCGGGTAGTGCTGGCCCTGGCCGTCGAAGCCGGTGCTTTCGGCACGTTCGCGGACGGCTTTCGCCGTGGCGTTTTCGGGGCCAGTGCGGGTGACCTTGGGGTGGTAGGGCCACATGTCGTTCGAGTAGGGCAGGCCGAGCCAGGAGTCGAACCCGTTGCGGGTGGGGAGGAACTGCTTTGCGTCGCCGAGGTGCCATTTGCCGACCATGGCAGTGGCGTAGTTGGCCTGTTTGAGGAGTTCGGGGATGGTGATTTCGTTGGGGTGGATACCGGTTTTAGCGCCGGGGAGATGGTTGAAGTTGAGGCTGTTGCGGGCGGGGTAGGAACCGGTGAGGAGGGCGGCGCGGGAGGGGCCGCAGAGTGACTGGGCGTAGAAGTCGGTGCAGCGGAGGCCTTCGGTGGCCATGCGGTCGATGTGGGGTGTGCGGATGTAGGGCGAGCCGTAGCAGCCGAGATCGCCGTAGCCCTGATCGTCGGCGAGGATGACGATGATGTTGGGCGGGCGTTGTGTGGCTGCTGCTGCGGCGGCAGCGGTCGACAGGAATTGGCGGCGGGTCATCGTGTTTATCGTCCGCCGGGCGGGCGGAGGCTGGCGCCTTTGTAGGGGTGCTTCTGCTGCCAGAGGGGCCAATCCATTTCGAGGCCGAGGCCGGGCTTGTCGTTGAGCGTGACTTCGCCCTTGATGGCTTGCGGGAAGGTGTTCTTCGTCAGGGGTGAGAAGGCTGCGGTGGCGCCGGCGTCCCATTCCTGGATGAGGAAGTTGCGGGCGGAAGCCATCGCCTGGAGGGAGGCCACGTGGCCGATGGGGCCGTAGTACATGTGGGGGGAGATTTCGGCGCCGTAGGTTTCGCCGAGTTGGGCGATCTTGCGAATTTCCGAGATGCCGCCGCAGTGGATGACGTCGGGCTGGATGATCTGCGCACCGTGGGCGTCGAGGAGTTGTTTGAACTCGAAGCGGGAGATGAGGCCTTCGCCGCCGGCGACGGGGACGGGGCTCTTCGCCGCGATCTCGCCGAGGGCTTGTGGCATTTCGCGCCAGAAGGGCTCCTCGATAAACATGGGCTTGAAGGGGGCGACGGAGCGGGCGAATTCCAGGGCCGAGCGGACCGAGAAGGTCTCCCACATTTCCAGGCCGATTTCCATGTCCGGGCCGCCGCCTTTGCGGGCGGCTTCCACTTCGGCGGTCAGGCGGCGGAGGCGTTCCTGTTCGGTGCCGCCTTTGGGGAGGACCCACTTGATGCAGGTCCAGCCTTCGGCGCGGGTTTGCTTTGCGAGCGCTTCGATTTTGGCGGGCGTGCGGTCGTTGAGCGTCTGGCTCCAGTGGCTGTAATAGGCGCGGAGCGGGCGGGCATCGGTGGCGCCTAAGAGACGCCAGACGGGCTGGCCGAGTTGCTTGCCGAGGATGTCCCAGAGAGCGATATCGATGGCCGATAGAGCGGACATGAGGACGGGGCCGTTACGGTAACGGGAGAGTTGGAAATAGTTGCGATTCCAGTGGTCTTCGATGCCGCCGGGGTCTTTGCCGGTGAGATATGGCGCGTAGAACTGGATGGCTTGTTCCACGATATCGACGCGACCGGAGACGGAGCCTTCGCCGAGGCCGGTGATGCCGGCGTCGGTCTCGATTTCGAGGAACAGATAGTCGCGGTTCCCGATGGTGTGTTTGCGGGTGACGAGTTTGGTTATTTTCAAACGCTGGCCGGCGCCCAGGAGGGCGAGCGAGGCCAGGAGGTGGCGGCGAGTCATGGTCAGACCTTGAGGAAGATTTTGCGCTGGTAGAGCCAATAGCAGGCATACCACAGGAAGGCGAGGACCACCAATTGGTGGGGGATGATGCCGAGGTCGCCGAAGAGGGCGAATTTGCGGGTGAAGCCGGCGAGGCCACGGTCGAGCCAGCCCTTGATGCCGATCTGGCCGAGGGAGTAGATGAAGATGGAATTCATGCCGACGACGGTGAGCGGGAAGGCCCAAGTTTTATGGCCTTTTACTTCGATGATCCAGTAGAAGGCGATCAACATGAGCAGCACCCAGCCGGTGCTCCAGAAGGTGAAGGAGACCGTCCAGAGGCGCTTGATCATGGGGTTGAAGGGCTGGAGGAGGAAGCCGAAGGTGAAGCAGGCGACGGCGGCGATGGCGAGGATCTTCAGCTTTTCGACGTGGGTGTTTTGCGACTGGAAGAGCATGCCGGCCCAGCAGCCGAAGAGGATGGTGATGCCGTTGCCGATGGCATTGAGGGTGGTGTAGTAGCCGGAGTAGTTGTAGCCGAGGAGGTTCAAATCGAGCACGGCGCCGACGTTGCCGTATTGGGAGAACGGGCCGTTGGGACTGGGGAAGAGGAGGTAGAGCGCCCAGTACCCGGCGAGCGTGGCGGCGGCGGTGATGGCCTGTTGATTGAAGGGGCGGCGGGTGACGAGGAAGCAGAGGACGTAGCCGATGGCGATTTGGCAGAGGACGTTGATGAGCTGGAATTTGAGCGGGCCGGTGGCGCCCCAGTTGGAGAAGATGTTGCTGAGAACGATGAGCAGGCCGGCGCGGCTGAGGACGTGTTTGAAGATCTCGCGATTGGTTGCGCCTTCGGCGGCGCGGCGGGCGAAGGCGAGGGGCATGGCGACGCCGACCATGAAGGTGAAGGCAGGTTGGATGAGGTCCCAGAAGGTGCAGCCTTCCCAGGCGGCGTGATCGACCTGAGCGGCAAGCCAGGCCGAGTCCGGGTAGTTCTTCAGGACGGCCAGGCCGAAGCCGGAGCCGGCGAGGATGAGCATGATGAAGCCGCGATAGGCGTCGAGGCTCACCAGGCGGGCGGAGGGCTTCGACACCGGAGTGGTGGTTTTGGCCGCGGCTGTTTGGGCTAGGGTGGCCATGGTGGAATGCGGGTAGTATATCGTTCCCGGCTACACGTTCGGCCCGATAGAGGTTTGATCCC
>CAMATG010000628.1 GCA_945860645.1 Candidatus Sulfopaludibacter sp. SbA3
GGAGGGCACCGGCGGTGAGCGCGGCGATGCGGACGGCGCCACGGGGGCCGGGGAGGGCGCGGATGCGGCTGGTGGCCTCGTAGCCGTCGATGCCGGGCATATGGCAATCCATAAGGATCAGGTCGAACGGTTCGCGCGTAGCTGCGGCGATGCCCTGTTCCCCATCGTTGGCGAGAGTGACGGTGCAGCCGAGGTTGCCGAGCAGGCGGGCTGCCACCTGGCGGTTGACTGCGTTATCCTCGACGACGAGAACCCGGCGGAGCGGATGGGGGTCGGCGGCGAAGGCGGATGGCGCGGGATCCGCGCTGATGGCGGCGGCGGCGGGCAGAGGGACGGTGAGCGTGAAGGTAGAACCGTGTTCGGGGGTGCTGACTGCGTGGATGCGGCCGTTCATGGCGAGGGCCAACCGGTGGCTGATGGCGAGGCCGAGACCGGTGCCACCGAAGCGGCGGGTGGTGGACGTCTCGGCCTGCGTGAAGGCATCGAAGATGGAGTCAATTTTGTCGCTGGCGATGCCAATGCCGGTGTCGGAGACTTCGAACGAAATGACGCGGTCGCCGGTCCGTTGGAGGGAGAGGCGGACGGAGCCTTGGAGGGTGAATTTGAGGGCGTTGCTGAGCAGGTTGAGGAGAATCTGGCGGAGGCGACTTGTGTCTCCCATTACCCACAACGGGATATCGGGGGCAACTTGAACCTGAAAGTCCAGGCCGCGGTCCGCCGCCTGCGCCGCGAACAGATCGTGGCACTGGCTGGCGAGGTCGTGGGGCTTAAAGGGCGCATTTTCGAGTGTGAGCGCCCCGGCTTCGATTTTGGAGAAGTCGAGGATGTCGTTAAGAATGCCGATGAGCGCTTCGCCGGACTGGGAGACGACGGAGAGCATTTTCTGCTGTTCGGCGTTGAGGGGCGTGTGTTTCAAAACCTCCACCATACCGATGACGCCATTCATGGGCGTGCGGATTTCGTGGCTCATAGCGGCGAGGAAATCCGCTTTGGCGCGCACGGCGGCTTCGGCTTCGTCGCGGGCCTGGGCGAGTTCCTCGGTTCTCATCCGGACATGCGTTTCCAGTTCGGCATTGTGTGCCCGAATCTGGCGGTTGCGCCAGAAGAAAGCGGCGGCGACGAGGCAAAGCAAGAGGGCGCCGCCGAGGATGCGAACGCTGAGCCGTTGGAACCACTGCGGGACCACTTCGAGTTGCATCGTCGCCGGGGTGGACCATTCCATGGACGCCAGCCGCGCCTGCACCTGAAAGGTGTACACGCCGGGCGCCAGATTGGTGAAGTCCGCCTGGGTGAGAGGGGACTCGATCCATCCCGGGCTGTCGCCATCCAACCGGTAGCGGAAGATGGGCAGGCGGTCCGCTTTGCGATTGAGCACCGCATATTGAATCTCCACGCGGCGGACATTGGACGGGATGGAGACTAAGGACGAAGCGGGGAGGGGCTGGCCATCGGCGAGGATGTGGGCGATGGCGGTGGGGATGCTCTCGGCCCTGCCGACGACATCGGCGGGCCGGAAGTGAATCAATCCGCCAACGGAAGCCAGCCAGATCCGCTTTTCGGCGTCGAAATACGTGCCGGAGGAAGTGCCGAGACCGAAGTTGGCGCTGGCGAGGCCTTGTTGGGAGGTGAGGCGCATGGGCAAGACGGGGGTGGCGGAACCGTTGGCGTATTCGAGCAGGGCGGTCCGGCTGGCGGTGAGCAGGGCACGGCGGCCGGCGAACCAGAGGTGGGAGGCCTGGTCGCTGATGATCTGGAAAATCTGTTCATTTTGAAACAGCGGTGGCTGGGAGGAGAAGCGGCGGGTTTTCCGGTCGAAGAGCATGACGCCGTTGGTGGTGCCAACCAGGAAGTGGCTCTCGGAGAGTTCAAAAAGAGTGAAGGCGCGGAGCTGGTTGGAGGCGTCGACGGGGTAATAGGTGGTTGTCCCGTCTTCGGCGACGCGGGCGAGCCCGCGGTCCCAACTGACCTGCCAGAGGCCATCGGGGGCTTCGAGGATGGAGCGAACCATCGGGACGCCGGCCACTTTTTCCATTCGCGGCGGGGTGGTGAGGGGCAGGGCGATACGGTAGGTGGTGCGGGAATCGTGATAGTAGATATGGGTGCCGTAGTTGGGGGAAAACGCCCGGTAGTGGTTCATGATCTGACTGGCGGCGGGGGCCAGCAGGGTGGTGGCGGATTCAGTGCGGAGCCATAGGCCGGCGATGTTGGCGAACAGGAGTTGGTTGGGGCCGGCAAAGGCCATGG
The DNA here is from genome assembly GCA_945860645.1 of Candidatus Sulfopaludibacter sp. SbA3. GTDB lineage: Bacteria > Acidobacteriota > Terriglobia > Bryobacterales > Bryobacteraceae. Next base: position 2,245 of record CAMATG010000628.1, read on the forward strand.
CGTGAAGGATGCCCTGGCTGGTGCCGGGGACGGGGCGGTAGCCGTTGGCATCGCCGGAGAAGATGCCCTTGGAACGAGTGCCGACCCAGGTGCGGCCGGCGTTGTCGCGGAGGACGGCGGCGATGGAATCCTCGCTGAGGCCATCGGCCACGGTGATGTTATGAAACACCGGAGCGTCGACGCGGATGAGGCGGCCCCAGTTGGTGGTGGCCCAAATGGCGAGGTCCTTCGTCTGGTAGATGACTTTGACGAAATCGCCGGGGCGCATGTTGCCTTCGAGGGGGACCAACTCCACCTTGCCGCCGCGGATCCGAGCCAAACCGCCGATTAAGCCGACCCAGATGTCGCCTCGAACGTCCTCGAACAGAGCCCGGACGGGGTCGAGCATGATCTTTGGCGACGTCAGAATCCGTTCCGCTTTAGTGCCCTTTATGGCAAACAACCCGTTGTTGCCGAAGGCCCACAGCGTGCCATCGCGGGCTTCGAGGAGAGTGGCCGAGGCGACTGGTTGCCCGGGCAGCAGCGTCCAATGGCCGTTGTCGATGCGAAAGGTTCCCTTGGCCGTCGAGGCCCAGTCTCGACCGCTGGGGCCGTGGTAGAAGCCGATGAGATCTTCGCCGTCCGGCGCGGGGAGATAGAGTTCCGGCTGGGAGGGCGGGAGCCCGTCGGGGCGGGCCGACAGCCGGTAGACGCCTTCGGCGCGGCGAAAGAAGATGGTGCCGTCCGGCAGCGCCTGCATATTGGCAATGCCGTAGCGCTCCTTTGGCTTGCGGGGATTGGCGGCGGCCAAAAATGCCGGGTTTGTGAACGACTGGAAGGCGTCTGGCCGGGAGTAGGCAACGTAATCCCGACCGCCGACCCACAGGTTGCCGTTCACCGCCAGGGCGCCGCCCAGGCTGTGATCCCGAAATCCGGACGCAGCACCGGGCCCGAAGATACGGAAGTTCAGGCCGTCGAAGCGAATGAGTCCGTCGTGAGAAGCCAGCCAGAGATAGCCGTCCGGGGTTTCCGAAATGGAATAGATGTTCTCTTCCGGCAGCCCGTGTGCAGAACCCCAGAAGCGGATCTCCGCGCGCCGGAGATCATCAGGCGGCGCGCCAACAGCGCAAACGCCCACCAGTAATAGGTACCAAACACATTCTCGGTAGCTCATCAACAACTTCGGCTGAGCCGAACGATTTGCACTTGTACTCTATCCTATCTTATCGGCCGATCCTGCCGATTCCCGAGAATGTTTACCCGCGAGAAACGGCAAGAGCGATGACGAAGATGCCGAAGGCGATGCGGTAAACAACGAAGGGGACCACGGAATTGGTCCGGAGAAATTTGAGCAGCACGGCGATGACGAAGCAGCCGGTGATCGCGGTGACGAGAATGCCGATGGCGAGCGAGGGCATGAGTTCCGGGGTGAGGTTGCCGTGCTTGCGAATGTCGAGGAGACCCTTCATGGCGGCGGCGGCGACGATGGGGGTGGAAAGAAGAAAGGAGAAGCGGGCGGCGGTGGCGCGGTCCAGATTCCGGAAGAGGCCGGCGGTCATCGTAATGCCGCTGCGGGAGGTACCGGGGACCAGGGCGAGGGCTTGCGCGCAGCCGATGAACAGGCAGTCCTTCAGGCTCATTTCGTTCATGGTGCGTTCGTGTTTGGCGAACTTCTCAGCGGCCCACATCACAAGGCCGACGACGATGAGCATAGTCCCCATAATGTAGGGCGAGCGGAGGGTGGATTCTATTTTGTCCTTCAGCAGGAGACCGGCGACCCCGGCCGGAATGGTTGCCGCTACCAGATACCAGAGCATTTTGGGGTTGCGGTCGAGCGAAGGGTCGGAGCCGAGCAGGCCCGGTGTGGCGAGGCCGAAGCCGTTGAAGAGGATGCGGAGCCAGTCGCGGAAGAAATAGAAAAGAACGGAGAAGAGTGTGCCGAAGTGGAGAGCGATGTCGAACTCCAAACCCTGGTCAGGCCAACCGAAGAGCCAGGGGGTGAGGGCAAGGTGAGCCGAGCTGGAGATGGGGAGGAATTCGGTTACACCTTGAATAATCGCAAGAACGATCACTTGTACTAATGGCATGATGGGGAA
>CAMATG010000629.1 GCA_945860645.1 Candidatus Sulfopaludibacter sp. SbA3
ATCGCAACTTCGGCAGTGCGGGGAACACGGCGCAGTCGACGCTGCCGGATCCGGACGCGGTGCAGGAAATGCGATTCGAGACATTGAATTCGAGCGCTCAGTTCTCAACGCCGGCCACGGTGATTTTGACGACGAAGTCGGGGACGAACCAAGTGCACGGTTCGGTGTTTGAGACAGCGCGCAACAACTATTTCGGTATTGCACGCGCCCGGCAGGACCCAGCGAATTTCAAAGCGCCCCCGCTGATCCGCAACGAGTTCGGCGGATCGGTGGGCGGTCCGATTACGATTCCGAAACTGTATGACGGCCGGAACCGGACGTTTTTCTTCTTTGCCTATGAGCGATTCTCGCTGCGACGGTCGAGCCAACAACTGATGTATGTGCCGACGGTCCCCATGCGGTCCGGTGATTACAGCGGACTGATCAACGGCCAAAACATCCTGCAGCAGTTGTACGATCCGAGCACGACGCAGGGAGCGGCACTGCAGTATTCCCGCCTGCCGTTTGCCAACAATCAGATTCCACTTTCACGCATCAGCCCGCTGGCGAAGACGCTGTATGCGGCAACACCGCTTCCGACATCGGCCGACAATCCGATGATCAATTTCAACTTGAACGGGCAGAACCCCACGACACAGACCGTACCGAACTATACGACTCGGCTGGACCACGTTTTCAACGAAAAGAACCGCGTTTATTTCCGGTTTACCGATATCCGGCAGCAACAACAGGCGCTGCGGAACTATCCGGTCGCCTCGCCGGCGAACATTGAGACGCCGGAATTGAAGGAAGGGTCGACTGGTTACCAGGCCATCCCAGTGCAGACGATCAGCGGCGCGCTGGGCTACACGAAGACATTTACGCCCACGCTATTCAGCGAAACGATTCTGAGCATGCAGTGGCAGCGAATGTACGTGCAGGGACCGGACCGTTCGATGCAGAACTTTGAAAAGCAGTTTGGGCTGCCGAACAACCTGGGGAACGTGGGTTTTCCGGCGATCGGCGCCAACCTCTTCATGCCTTATGGCGGTTCGCAGTGGTTCTACGGCATGAGCCAGCGGGTATCGACGATTGACGAGAACCTGAACAAGATTTGGGGCAAACATCAGCTTGCGTTTGGCATGCGGATCCGGCACGAGCGATTCGCGTACCTGTCGGACCGGTCGGTGGACGAGGTGACCTATACGAACCAGGCCACCGGTATTTACGATCCGACGACCGGAATCAACTTCGGGGTGCGGCCCAACACGGGCAATCAGAATGCGGACTTCTTCCTGGGTGCGGCGGCCAGCTACAGCCAGCGGCGAAACGCTCCGTTTAATATCTGCTCCCTGATGGAGTACGACTCCTACCTGCAGGACAACTGGCGTGTGTCGTCGCGCCTGACGTTGAATCTTGGCGTGCGCTGGGAAGCCCGTCCGGCGCCGCGCGCCGCCAACGACTACATGGTCACGTTCGACATCAAGAACAAAGCCATCGCGACGCCGCGTCCGCTGGATTACTACGTGCAGAACGGGTTGACCACCACGCCATTGCTGACCAACCTCAGAAATCTGGGCGTGAAGTTTGAAACCCTGCAGGAAGGCGGCATGCCGTCGCGAGGAATTGCAGGCAGCAATGCGAACATCCTGCCGCGCGTCGGCTTTGCGTATACGCCTTCGTTCGGCCGCAACGGAACGGTTATCCGCGGCGGATATGGCGAGTATATTTATCCGGTCCCGGTGCGGAACTCGATCCGCTATCTGACTGCGAGCTATCCGTTCACGGCCGGTTATTCGTACAGCTACACGTCCGCCGCCCAGTCGCCGGACGGTTTGCCGAACTCCCTGCTGCGCAATCCGGTTCGGGTTGTGACGGGCGTGAACTCGGCGAACGTCGTGGACACGGACTCGACGACGGCGCTGCTGCCGGGCATCGGCCCGGGCACGGTGGCGAGCGCGGACTACCCGCCGGCCAAGGTGCGGGAAGCGAACTTCACCATCGAGCAGCCGTTTAAGGACGGTTCGGTGTTCCGCGCCTCCTATGTGTTCACGCACGGCGAAAACCTGGATCAGAACTTCCAGATTAACGACGCACCGTCCACATACACGTGGCAGGCGAAGACGGGGACCACGGTGCCCACCGGAACCTTCGCGAGCGTCGCGACCCGGCCGTATGACAACCGGACCTGGGGCGGCATCACGCAGTCCACCAAGTACGGTTTCTCGAACGATAGCGCTTTGCAGTTCAACTACCAACGGGCCTACCGGCGTGGCTTCGGCTACCAGATCTTCTACGTTTACTCGCGTGCGTTCCGCGTGGGCGGCAACACGTTCCGCGACAACGTTCTGTATCCGGCCGAGATCTTCGCTCCGGGCGCGATTCCGAAAGGGATGGATGTGGGCACGCAGTTCAAGCCGAGCCGGGAGTTCAACCGCTGGCAGAACTACCGCGCTGACACCGCGATTCCGTTGCACCGCATCTCGTTCAACGGGCTGGCGGATGTGCCGCTGGGCAAGGGGCGTCGCTTCATGAAGAACAGCAATAAGTTCCTAGATGCTCTCGTTGGCGGCTATCAGGTGGCGTTTGTTGGAACGGTGGTATCGCAGTCGTTCCAGGTCGGTAACAGCAATTTCGGCGCAACGAGCCCGATCCAACTCTACAAGGACAAGGTTCCGGTGACGGATTGCCGATCCGGCGTGTGCCGCCAGGGGAACCTGTGGTTCAACGGGTACCTGCCCCCCACAGTCGTCAACGCCACAACACGCGGAGTGACGGGAGTTCCCACGGACTACACGCCGTATCTGGCGCCGATCAACAACACGCCCGGTACGACGAACTTCGGGAACAACAACGTGGTGATGACGCTGGCCAACGGCCAGCAGGTGAACACGCCGTTCGCACCCGGTCCGGCCGGCGTCAATGCGTATAACGCGATGGTGCTGCAGGGCCCGAAGAACTTCCAATCCGACATTTCGCTCTACAAAGAGTTTGCGATCAAGGAGCGGTACAAACTTCGGTTCAATGTGGACGCATTCAATGCGTTCAATATCCAGGGTCTGGTGAATCCCAATGCTTCGGACGGCGTTCAGTTGCGCCAGTCGTCGTATTGGACACCTCGGCAGGTTCAGTTCACGGGACGGTTCACGTTCTAAGCTGAGGCTGTGGTTGATTGGAAAGGGCCGGCCGGCGGATGACACCTGGCCGGTCCTTTTCTTTTAGGGAGTCACGCCGAGTTGGCGGAGGAGTTGCGTGGCCGCGTCGCGGGTGGCAGGGTCGGTGGCGGCTTTTTGTAAATAGGGAATCGCGGCGGCGCGGTCGCCGGTCATGGCGAGGGCCGAACCTAACGCGAACTGCGCCGGGGCTGACGCGGGTTGCAATCGCAGCCAGGCGCGGTAGTGGGGGACGGCGGCGGCAGGCTGGTTGCGCGCCATCAGCAAGTTGCCGAGGAGTTCGTGGGCATCGGCGAGATTGGGGTCGGACTCCAGGGCGGATTGCAGTTGGCGTTGGGCTGTATCGACGTCGCCGGCGCGGCCGAGGGCGACGGCGTAGTTGTAGCGGATGGCCGCGTTCCGCGGCTGGAAGCGCAGGGCGATTTCAAAGTGGCGCCTGGCGTTGAGGGTGTCTCCACGGCCGGCGAGGAGGTTGGCGAGGTTGCCGTGGGCGTCGGCGTAATCGGGCTGGATGCGGATGGCTTCGCGGAAGGCGGATTCGGCTTTGGCGTAATCGCCGGAGGATAGCAAGACGATGCCGAGATTGCTGTGGGGGGCGGGGAGATCGGGATCGAGCGCGATGGCTTTTTCGATGGCCTTGGCGGCTTCGGCCGCATTGCCCTGGGCGTTATAGGCGAGGCCTAACTCGTGCCATGCGGCGGCGCGGGTGCGGGCCATTTGCGTTGTGTGCTTTAGTGTTTCCACTGCCTCCGGCAGTTGGCCCGCGCGGCGGAGCGCGACGCCGAGGCTTTCGTGCGCCGCGACCATTTGCGGGTTGCGCTTGATGGCTTCTCGGTAGGCGGATACTGACTCCGCTGTGCGGCCGTTGTTGCGGAGGGCTTCGCCGAGTTGAAAGTGGAACTCGGGACGGGCGAAGGGGAACCGTTGGATGGCGGCGGCGAGGCGGGGGATGCCCTTTTCCAGATTGCTTTGGTCGATGACCTGGGCGAGGGCGGTGTAGAGCTCCCGGGTGGGGGAGGGCGGGAGATCGGCGGGGTAGTAGAGGGCCACTTCGCTACTCCAGCAGATTTGAAATGAGCATCGGGTCATGAAAAAAGTAAGCATCATCAGCGGACGTGGAGTTCCCCTCAAGCGTTCAGATGTCGACACCGAT
>CAMATG010000630.1 GCA_945860645.1 Candidatus Sulfopaludibacter sp. SbA3
GCCGCGTCGCCGGTACCCTCAACAACTGTTCCGGCGGCAAGACGCCCTGGGGCACCGTTCTTTCCGGCGAGGAAAACTTCCACCAGTACTTCTCCAACGCCGGCCCTCTCCCAGCCGGTAAAGTCAAGACCATCCACGCCCGCTACGGCATGCCCAACGCCGCCGGTTCTTATTCCTGGGCCCGCCACTATGACCGCTTCGACGTCGCGAAAGAGCCCAACGAAGCCTTCCGCTTTGGCTGGGTCGTCGAGTTCGATCCCTACGATCCCAACTCTGTCCCCAAAAAGCGCACCGCCATCGGCCGCTTCCGCCACGAAGGCTGCACCATCCAGATCGCTCCCGACGGCCGCGTCGTTGCCTATTCCGGCGATGACGAGCGCTTCCAGTTCGCCTACAAGTTCGTCTCCTCCGGCCGCTACAATCACTTTGATCGCGCCGCCAACGCTGACCTTCTCGACTCCGGTACTCTCTACGCCGCCAAGTTCAATGACGACGGCTCCGGCGAATGGCTCCCCCTCGTTTTTGGCACCGGCCCTCTCACCGCCGCCAACGGCTTCGCCAGCCAGGCCGAAGTCCTCATCGACACCCGCGGCGCCGCCGCCGCCCTCGGCGCCACCCCCATGGACCGTCCCGAAGATATGGAAGTCAACCCGGTCAACGGCAAGATCTATCTCGCCCTCACCAACAACACCGCCCGCACCGATCTTCAGAAGAACAAATCCAATCCTCGCGCCAACAACCGCTGGGGCCACGTCCTCGAAATGACCGAAGACAATGGCGACCACTCCGCCACCAAGTTCTTCTGGGAGATCTTCATCCTCTGCGGCGACGGCAACAACCCCGCTCACGGTACCTTCTTCGCCGGCTACGACCCCACAAAGGTCAGCGCCCTCGCCGCTCCCGACAACATCACCTTCGACTCCAAGGGAAACCTCTGGATCGCCACCGACGGCCAGCCCGGCGTCATCGGCGGCAACGACGGTATCTATGCCGTCCCCACCGACGGCTCCGAACGCGGCTTCATCCGACAGCTTTGCTCCACTGTCGTCGGCGCCGAATCGGCCAGTCTCGTCTTCAACCCCGACGACACTACCCTCTTCGTCACCGTCCAACACCCCGGTGAAGGCGGCCGCTGGACCGATAACCCCCGCGACCTCACCTCCACCTTCCCCGATGGTCCCGGCCAACCCAACAAGCCCGCCATCATCACCATCTCCAAGTCGAGTGGCAACCCCACCATCGGCAGCTAACGGGCAACCAACCCTGGGCGGGACTTCTCTCACGGAGACCCGCCCGCCCCACATCTCCTCACCACGACGCGATTGCGGGGAGACCGCTTGCATCGATTTGCCCTTCACGGGGGATTACTTCTCTGTTCCACCCGCGCCGCGCTCTGCTCCGTCCCCTCTATTGTCGATACCCAAAGCCAATCGAAGCCGCTGCCCTTACGGCGCTATTTCGAGCCCGTCCTTCCCGAAGCAGCCGCAAACAAAGCGTTCAGCCTCCGTTCGCCGCGACTCCGCTCTCACAGTCACATTTTGAATTCTGATTGCAGAAGATGAGCCGCTCCTCTTCCGCCAACTCGCCGCCGCTGGGCTGGTTTTCGACTGCGTCCTTGATGGCACACAAGCCGAGCTCCTCGAACTCGGCCTCCCCAAACGCGACGGCCTCACCCTCCTGGGCGCCGGCGACTACTCCACCGAGATCCAGCCCCTTGTGACGTCGTACCAGTTGCCGAGAGTGAGGCGGGGGACTTTCATTCTTTCATCGTGGAGGGTGGTGCCGTCGAGATTCCAGTCGTCGTAGACGGAGTGGTTGAAGTTGGCGTGGTTGCAGCGATGGCGCCGCCGCGACGGTAGCCAAGATGGAATGGAAGAGGCTTTGGCCGGTATCGGTCCTGTCTTAGGCGACGAGGGGGGGAGGCCGGATGACGGCCAGGATGTTGCGGGCGTAGCCGGCATCGGAGCCGCCGAATATGCCAATTTTGCTGGTGGACCAGGGCAGTTTGGCGAGCCATTCTACGGCGACTATGGCGTAACGCTGCTCGTAGCGTACGGGCCAAGGGCAGGGGCGTCGGGGCGGTTGAGATAGACGGATAGCCTCGTTCCATCCCGCATGGGGAGCATCTCATGCTTTTCGACGACCGTTTGGGCGGCGAGAAGGGGAAGTAGGGAAAAGAAGACGAGGCTACGCATCGTTGATGCTATTTTACGCGCGGGCGGACCGGGCCTTCTCCTCTTCCACCCAGTAGGGCGGGTGGCCGTAGTGGAAGTAGACTTTGTTTTCGTATTCGCGGGTGAGGGGGAGTGAATCGATGTACTCGGGGCAGGTCTCAATGGTCTGGCGGGTGAGGGCGACGAAGACCTTGGACTCCTCCCAACTGACGCGTTCGATCCAGGCCGGGGAGAGCAGCACCTTTTTGCCGGGCCACCAGTTGCGGGTGGCGACTTCGAGGTAGCGGATCTGCCAGGAGACGTCATCGATGAGGAAGCGGGCGACGTGGCCGATGTCGCCGTCCATGGCGTCGATGTGATAGCCGGAGACGGCGTGGGTGCTGCGGAGGTGGGCGTCGGCTGGGTTGGCGGGGGGCTGTTCGGTGACGAAGCCGGGGGCGAGGACGGGGATGTAGGAGGGGCCGTCCCAGTAGTTGGCATAGCCGTAGTAGCTGGCGTATTCGAGTTCGTGCTGGCGGGAGACGGGGCGGTGGGTGTCGATGTGCGGGGCGTTTTCGATCTGCTTGCGGGTGAGGGAGACATCGATGCGGCCGGCCTTGGCGTCGGTTTGCAGGATGGAATGGGGGGAGATGAGGACCTTGCGGCCGCTGAGCCAGCTGCCGGTTTCGACGGTCAGGTAGCGGATGGTCCAGCTTTGGTCGTCGAAGTAGAGATCGTCGACGGAGCCGATTTCGCCGTCGGTGGCGCGGAGCACCATTCCCTTCAGAGCTTCGTTGTTGGTGAGCGCTTGGTTGTTGGTGAGCATGGGATGGGCCCTCCTGGGGCCCTATGGTTTGGTTGATTCCGTCGCGATTCAGGTGCGCGCAAAGTGGATGACGGCGAAAGTGAGCAGGACGAGGTTGGGGATGGTGCCGAATTTGGCGTCCTGCCAGGAGGTGGCGATGGCGGCCTGGGAGAGGGGGATCGCGATGGCGGCGACCAGCCACCACCGCTGGGGCCAGAGGGGGATGGCGGCGGCGGTGGCGAGCGTGGCCGCGGCGGCGAGCAGCCAGAGCATGGCTGCTGGTTTCGAGATGGGCTGGGTGAGCTGCGGGAGCGCGGCGAGGCCAAAGGCCTTGGCGGGGCCCAGCAGGTGCAGCAGCGCGTGGCCGATGAGGGCCAGGAGGAGAAGTGTTTGCACGATGACCTGACGGCGCGCCGGGTTAGCGGGCGCCGGCTTCGGCCATCTGACTCGTGTGGACCTTGGCGTTGAGGGGGCTGGTCTTTTCGAGGATGGATCGGGCCGTATCGACTTCGGCGGCGGTGCCGTTGACGAAGAGGAGATACTTGTCGGTTTTCAGGGCCAATTCGTATTCGATGACGCTGTCCTTGGGAATGCCCATGCCGACGAGGCCGGCGCCGATGGCGCTTAGGCCGCCGAGAACGGCAGCGCCTTCGAGGGCACCAACAATCCAGGCGACGATGGGACCGGCGGCGAGGATGGGGCCGAGGCCGGGGATGGCGAAGAAGGCCGAGCCGAAGAGCATACCCCAGAAGCCGCCCCAGACGGCGCCGGTGGCGCCCCAGTATTTCATGCGGTCGCCGGTGTTGTAGTAGCCGACGACGTGTTCATCGGTGTGGGTGCCTTTGCCGATGATGGAGAGGGCGTGCATATCGACGCCGGCGCGTTCGAGTTCCTTGACGCCTTGTTCGGCGTCGAGGTGGGTGGCGTAGACGGCGACTACTGCGTTTTTGTCAGTCATTTTCCTGTTTCCTTAGCGGGGGATTTGTTGGGCGGCGAGGAGACGGTCTTCGTCAGAGGAGCCTTCGGGGCGGCTGCGGGCTTACCCAAGCCGTTGGCGCGCAGGGCGACGTCGTCGTGGTTTTGGCCATTGTGTTCCTGGGCCTGGCGGGAGTGCTCGTGGCCGGTTTGGTGGTCCTGTTTGCCGTGGGTTTCGGCGGCGGCGAGGTGGGCGTGGGCGGGGGTGTCGTGGATTTCGGCTGACCGTTGGTGGTGCTGATCGCTGGATCCATCGTGTTTCCGATTTGACATATTTTGGGTGCTCCTTGGTTCGCCGGTGTTTTTGCGGGCATGGCCTGCAAGGTGGGAGGTAGCACGAGGGGGGCCAAAGGGGTGTGTTGG
>CAMATG010000631.1 GCA_945860645.1 Candidatus Sulfopaludibacter sp. SbA3
GTTGGTCAGCAGGCGTCCGTAGACGCGGTCGCGGTCGGAGAAGGTGTGGTCGATGCGGGTGACGAAGTTGTTCGACGGGTTGAGGATCGGCTGGTTGGCGCGGAAGTTGTTTGTGCGGCTGCGCGCGCCCTCGACGTTGGGAGCGGGATAGAGCTTGGCGATGGCCAGGCCCACCGGGTCGAGCCTGTTCGCCGGGAGGATGTTGCCGGCGAAGGGTGTGTTGCTCAACGGGTCGCGGACAACAGCGGCGTTCGCGGAGAGGTTGCCGTTGATTTCGGCCGCCGTGGGAACGCTGGCCAGCAGCGTGCTCTGCCGGTTGTTCCGTATTCCTTCGTAGTTGAAGAAGAAGAACGTGCGGTCGCGCCGGATGGGCCCGCCGATGCTGGCGCCGAACTGGTTGTAGCGCAACACGGGCTTGGTGGCGGCGAAGAAGTTGCGTGCGTCGAAGGCGTCGTTGCGCAGGAATTCGTAGGCCGAGCCATGGAACTTGTTGGTGCCGGACCGCGTGGTCATCTGGATGTAGCCGCCGCCGGTGCGGCCGAGCTCGGCCTTGTAGTTGGCCACCTCCACGTTGAACTCTTCCAGCGATTCGACGGGCGGATCGTAGTTCAGCGTGGCGACGCCGAGCAGGATGTTCTGCGCGTTGCCGCCGTCGATGGTCCACATGGCGTTGTCACCACGGCCGCCCGCAATGGCGAACGTGGAGCCAGTGCCGTTCTGCACTACGAAGCCGCTCAGACGGACCAATTGTGCGGCGCGGCGGCCGACGAGGGGCATGTTGGCAATGGTGCTGTTGCGGACGACGGAGCCGAGCGAAGAGGTGTCGGTGGCGAGGAGCGGCGCGTCCGCCTCCACGTTGATGCTCTCGGCCACGGCGCCGACCTCCAGTGCGACGTCAATGCGAGCGGTGGCGCCGGTTTCGAGCCGCACGCCCGCTCGCCGGTAGTTCTTAAAACCAGGCGCAGTGACGGTCAGTTCGTACTGGCCCGGCTTCACGAGCGGGAGAGTGAAGCTGCCGGTGGCGTTGGTCAGGTTGGCGTAGGATTCGCCGGTTTGGGTGTTATTGAGCTTGATGGCTGCATCGCGGACGGCGCTCGACGAGGGGTCCGTCACAAGGCCGGTGAGCGTTGCCGTTTGCTGGGCGGAGAGAACCGCGCCATACAGGAAAAGAGACAATACGAGTCCGCGCGTGCGGCTCGAGCGTGAGCTGGGCATACGAATTCCTTTTGAAAATGAGGGGTCTACCCGCGCGTAGGCGGGTGGTCAGAGTGTGGGGTTGTGTCCGGCGTTAGCGGGGACAACAATAGCGATATCCGCGCATCCGGGAACAGATAACAGGTGCGTGGAAATGCATAGTCGACATTAAATATCGAGAATACGATGTATTGCCGATGGCGTCAAGATGTTCTCGACTCTTTTTGTCGGTTAATTGCCGCGCTCGTAAAGCTGCCGGCAGAACTCGCCCCGCGTCGTCCCTTGCGCCACCGCCCTCGGCGTCACACCCGCCAATCCGAACCACTGCCGCGCCGTCGCCTCGTCCAACGGATCGTTCGGCCGCGCGACATAGTCCGGGAAGAACCCTTTCGTCCCGAAATACTGCATTGCCGCAAACGCCGGGTGCTTGTTGTCGATGTCCTTGAAGTACGTTAGCACCTGCCCGCGCCCCACCAGCAACCGCTGCAACGCGTCCACATCAATCGCCCGCGGTTGCCGCCCGTCGCGCAGCGCCAAGTGTGCTGCCGCCCCCGCCGCCTCGCCCATCGCCATCCACGTCGGCTCCAGCCGAATCGTTGAAAACGCCACGTGCGTCGTCGACGCGGCCACCGGCACCAGCAGCCCATCCACCTTCTCCGGCACCAGGATCCGGTACGGAATCTGGTACGGCTGCGTGTAGTCGTCCAGCATGTAAATGTAGCCCTCCAGCACCTTCGTCTGGCCCGGCTCGCGCTTGCGCGTGGGGAAGCTGTCGATCGGGAATTCGCCGGAGGCGATGCTGTCGCGATGCACCGGAGCCCGCTGCGCGCCCGCCGCCAACGTCACGTCGTTTTCACTCAACGTATACAGGCCCACGATGCGCCGCGCCTCGCGGATATAGAGCTGCCAGGGGAAGTGGCCCTCGGCGATAAACTCGTCCTTCGCCAGGTTGAACCCGCGCGCCAACTGCCGGTGCGCCTCCGGAATCGCCGAGTCGTTCTGCAGGAAATACAGCAGCCCCAGCGTCACATTGCGAATATGCGCCGTGATGCGTTCGCGCTCTTCCCAGCCCGCCTCCGGATACTGCGCGCTCTCCTCAGCGAACGGGAACCCCAGCGCCTTCGGGAACATATTCACGTCGGTCTTGGCGTTCGGCAACTCCGCCACCGACAGCGCCCGCACCGCCGTCCCCATCAGCGGTTTGAACATCCCGCGCCCATCTTTGTAATTCGCCGGCATGCCCATCCGGCCCTCTTTCCAATCGTCCAAATAGCCCAGATATCGCTCGCGCTGGTAGTCCGGCGGCGGCGCCGTCAGCACGTACGCATTCGCCGGATTCGTCGTCAGGCACAGTCGGAACGTATACGCCGGAATGCGCTTGTCGCCCTCCCCCGTTGACCCCGGCAGAAATTCCCGCGTGTCGTGATCCTGGTAAATCACCCCCGCGTGTTTTTCGTTGAACTCCGCCCGCGACTCCCGCCCCAAGCGGTACCGCGCCCCGGCCGCCGCCGCCAGATCGCCCTCATACGTCCCGTCAATAAACACGCCCCCGCGGTACTCCTCCATCGCCAACGTGTCCCGGTTCCGCGCGCGCAGCACCGTCACCCGCGTGCCCGCCTTCTCCACGCTTTCCAACTGCCGCCGTGCAAACAGCGTCACCCCCTCCCGCGTCAGCATCTCCCGCAGCAAACGCTCCGCCACCGAAGGCTCGTAATAATACCCATCCCGCGCCAGTTTCACGTTCTCCGACGCCGGTCCGAACCGCTCCACATAGTACTCCCGGACGCGCCCCACAAACTCCCGGAACAGTCCCCCAATCGCCTCTTTCGTTTCGATATCGCTCTTCCCCAAACCGCTCGCGGCCATCCCGCCCACGTGGTTGTGATATTCGATCAACGCTACCTTCCGGCCCAATCGCGCCGCCGCCACCGCCGCGCCAATGCCCCCCGGCGTTGCCCCATACACCACCACATCAAACGTCTTCGGCGGTGCCGACAGTGGAATCTCCGTGACCTGAATATCTTCCTTGTTCGTCGAATACACCACCCACAGCGAGCCCCCGTGCTCCATCGCATGCGGGTACTGCAACGTGCCTTTGGCCTTCTTAAATCGCGGCCCCGGCGCATCCCGCCGGATCGCCGCCGGCTGCAGAAACTGCCACCCGTCGCGGCTATAGGAAATCGCCAGCGGATCGCGCCCCGCCGGGTTCGGATTGTTGATCAGGTAATAGGCGCCCGTCGACAACCGCCCGAGATAGTTCTTGCTCGTCGCGTCCGGATAATTCGTCACAACCGCCGGCGACCACGTCTTCCCCTCATCGCGCGACACCATGTGAATCAACCGCCGCGACTTGTTGTTATCGCGAATCACCAGATGGGCCACCCCATCGGCGCCCACGAACCAGCTCGGCTCGTCCAGCTTCTCAAACGGCGGCGGCGCGGCCAGTGGTTGATAGGTCCACTTCGTCGGCGAGGCTGGATTGGCGTAGGCCGCAAACAGGTCCATGTTCTCGTCGCGGCACGGCATGAACAGCCGCGCGCCCAGGCGCTCTGGCGGAAAGTTGTTCATGCACTTCGGCGCGAACACGCCCTGTTCCTTCCACGCCCCGCCAGTCCACGCAAACCACACCAACGTCAAATCCCGCCACACCGGTGCCTTCCCGCGCAGTCGGTAATCCGCGCTCGCCACCCGTGCCCCCAGCGCGTATAGACGGCCATCCCGCACAAAGAGCCCGCGCGCGATCCACCGCTGCGGGCCCTTCGCGCCGTCGGGATCGGCCGCCAACACCTTCGCCCCCGACCACGCATGCCCGTCCCGGCTCGTCGCAAACAGAATCTGTTGGTCCGGATCTTCCTCCTCTCCCGCCGCCGACGACCACATCGCAAAAAACTGCCCGTCAAAATGCGCCAGGTACGAATGCAGGTTGAACTGCGACCGCCCCGCTTTCCCTGCGAACACAGTGCTCGTCTTGCCGTTCAAAAGGGGCAACGCGGCCGGCGCCGACAGCGCGGCGGGATCTCCCGAAAGTCGCTCCAGTTGCGCGGAGAGTGGCGTGAGGGCGGCGAGAAGTACGAGTACAGTTTTCATAAAGGGAGACACAAA
>CAMATG010000632.1 GCA_945860645.1 Candidatus Sulfopaludibacter sp. SbA3
GGCCCGACCCGCCCGGTGCCGAACGCAGCCTCGCCGCCCCCGTCAATGTCGATGTCGAAGTGCGCGGCACAACCCTCCAGTCCGTCGCCCAACTCCAATCCGCCGTCGCCGCACTCGGCGGCTCTGTCCTCCATACGTTCGATAACATCCTCTACGCCTCCCTCCCGCCGGCCCGCGTCGCCGAACTCGCCGCCCGCCCCGATGTCGCCTACCTGCAGGCATCGCAACCGCGCGCCGTCCACCAAACGCTCCCTCTCACCGCCGACGGCCTCGAAGCCGCTCGCGTCTCCGCCGCCCACCAGGCCGGTCTCCGCGGCAAAGGCATTCGCATCGGTATCCTCGACTCCGGCTTCGCAGGCTACTCCAAACTCCTCGACGCCGGCCGCGTCAAACCTGCCCGCGCCATTCGCGCCTTCCCCCCCGGTCATCATGGCGCCACGCCCTCAATTCACGGCACCGCCTGCGCCGAAATCATCTCCGCCATCGCCCCCGATGCCGAACTCGTTCTGGCCTCCTACGATGGACGCGACGGCAATGCCATGGCCGCCGCCACCTGGCTCATCCAGCAGGGCGTCCGCATCATCAGCCTCTCCATGGGCGGCGCCCACGGCCCCTCCGATGGCTCCGATGAACTCTCCCGCTTCATCGATCGCACCACCCAGCAATACGGCGTCCAGTGGATCGTCTCCGCCGGGAATTCCGCCCAGCACCATTGGTCCGCCATCGCCCGCGATCAGGATAAGGACTCGCTCGTCGATGTCAATTTCCAAGGCCTCCAGGGCCTCTACATCTCTCCCGTCACCGATGAACTCACCATCACCGTCAAGTGGGACGACTGGGGCGGCAATCCACGCGTCCCCAACTCCACCCAGGACATCGACGCCGAACTCTACCTCGTCGATCAACAGACCAAACAAGTCACCCGCGTCGAAACCCGCAACCAGCGCCAGGGCCCGGGCGTCCCTCCGCAGGAACGAATCCCTCTTGCCGCCAAAGGCCTCGCCGGAAAACGATTCTTCCTCCTCCTCCGCGCCATTAAGCTGACTCGTCCCGTTCGCCTCCATGTGTTCCTGGAACCCGCCGGCATCCTCCTTCCGAATTCCCCCGGCGGCAGCGTCACCAATCCCGCAACCGCCCGCTCCGCCCTCTCCGTTGGCGCCATCGATGTTCTCACCAATGCCCTCGCCCCCTACAGTTCCCAGGGCCCCACCGACGACAATCGCCTCAAACCCGAAATCAGCGCCCCAACCAACACCACCTCGTTCGCTTATGCCTCCGACCGTGGCCGCTTTCCCGGTACTTCCGCGTCCTGTCCCCACGTCGCCGGCATCGCCGCCCTCCTCCTCCAGGCCAACCCTTCCCTGAAACCCGCCGAGCTCAAACGCGATCTCATTCAAGCCGTCCGCCCCCTCGGCGAACAGGTGCCCAACGCCCAAACCGGCTTCGGTCTCATCGATGCCTCCCGCGTCCGCGCCCGCCGCAACGAACCGTCTCCCCAGCCCTCCGCGCGCGAAGGAACCGCCCTCACCGTTCCCGCTGCCTTCGGATCCTCCGTGTCGCCCGCCGTCCTCGCTACTCTCCGTCAGCGCGTCGCCACGCCTCGCGACGGCCTCGAAGTCCGCGTCACCGCCGGCCGCGAACTCTACTCCATCGGGGATGGCATGCGCCTCGGCATGCTCGCCAGTGCCGCGTCCTCCTGCCTCCTCTTTCAGAACGATTCCGTCCAGGGCTTCACCCTCGCCGTCCCCATCGCCATGCAGCCCTTTCAACTCCGCCCCGGCGCGCCCCTGCTTCTCCCCGCCGATCAGGACGCCACCCTCGAAGTTGTCGAACCCGCCGGTCCCGGCGAGCTCTTCCTGCTCTGCGCCCGGCGCCCTCAACCCATCGCGCAAGCCCTCGATGACCCGGCCAACTGGGCCACCGCCGTCTTCTCATACTTCGTGATTCCCAAGAAATCACGTTAGCTTTCCACCGCCCCGATCATGAACTGCCAGGAGCTTTTGAACTTATGACTACTCTGCAACTCTTCTCTCTCCGTCTTGCCGTTTCTCTGGCCTTCGCCAGTCTGCCCGCGCCACTCGCCTTCGCCGAAGAGCCCAACCGCGGCGTCCGCCTCCGCCAGCAGCCCGGCAACGTCACCTACGACGTCGAACTCATCCGCGGCACCCAGCGCGCCATCGTTCCGGTCACCTACGAATTCAAGACCGGCGATCGCTTCGCCCTCCGCGTCAAAGTCGCCGCCCCGTCTTATGTCTATGTCCTCAATCGCACCTTCGTCGGCTCCCCCGACGAGCTGAAGAATAACCGCCAAATCAAACTCGTTCCCGACAAAGGCGCCCCCGCCGACGGCGCCGGGGAAGCCCCCAAGGGCAGCGCCTACTCTCTCGTCTACCCCGCCAAAGGCGCCAATCGCCTCCTCCGCCCCGGCGTCGTCAATATCATCCCCGCCCCCGGCCATCTCATGGAAATGGATGAAAACCCCGGCGTCGAAAAACTCCTCGTCATCGTCAGCTCCAAACCGATGGACCTCACCCGCTACTTCGACGGCGCCTCCGGCCAGGTCCGCACCGCTCCCGTCGCTCCCGCCGCCGGTCGCAAGGACTCTCCCGGCGATGTTCTCGGCAAGCTGAACGCTGAACTCGCCTCCATGGCCGGTAACGCCGAAGTCGAAGAGAGCAGCGACCGCGCCGTCACCTTCGTGCCCGTCAAGAAGCCGTCTCCCACTAACCCGAATCCGAGTGGCACCCCGCCCCCGCCGCCGCCCCCCGTCAATCCGACAGAGCCCTCGGTGAAGGCCCCGGTCACCGGCCGCGGCCCCGTAAGCACCGGCGCTCCCGTACAGCCAGCCAAACCGTACCTCATCGAAATCACCCTGGCCCACTATCCCGCCGGCGCCTGACGCCTGGAGCAACACCATGACTCGCCTCGCCCCCGTGTTCTTCGGCCTCTTCTGCCTCTGGTCCGCCGCCGCGCCTCTCGCCAGCGCGGCCGGCCCGGACCGGTTTGCGATCGTCGCCGCCGTCTCCGATTACAACGAGGCCGATCCGGAACTCACCAACCTCTTGTTCGCCACCAACGACATGGTCAGCCTGAAGCAGGCCCTCGAAGCCCAAGGCTACACTGTCCTCCAACTCCAGAACGCCAAAGCAACCGCCACCAATATTCGCGACTTTCTCCGCGGCTTGCGTTCCGTTGTCGACAATCCCAAAGACGCCACTGTCGTCTTTTCTTTCTCCGGACATGGTTTCGCCGTTGGCAACGACAACTTCCTCGCCACCTACGGCGCCACCAGCGACGACATCCAGCAAAAGGGTCTCGCCATGCGTGAGGTCAAACAACTCCTCGAAGACACCGGCGCCCAAAATCGCGTCGCCTTCATCGACGTGTGCCGGGCGGATCCCTATCGCAAACATGGCCGACACAAGTGCGTCGCCAGAAACTTCGCCGCCGAAGACGGCACCGCGGTTCTCTATTCCGCCTCCCCCGGCCAGCTCAGCTACGACGACCTTGCCCTGGAGCAGGGCCGCTTTGCCCACTTCCTTGTCCGCGGCCTGCGCGGCGAAGCCGCCCGGGAAGACGGTGGCATTACCTGGGAAACCTGAAGAAATTCATCTCTTCCGCCATGCGCGCCTACCCCCCGAAATACCCCAGTCACGTCCAGACCCCCTGGGTCGAAGAACTCTCTGCTGGCGATTTCCTCATCGGAAAATCAATCGCCCGCCAATAAATTCCAAGGAGAAATCATGACACGAGCCACCCATCGCTCCGCCGCCTTTCTCACAGGCCTCTTCTGCTTCTGGTCCGCTGCCGCTCAGCCGCCCAAGCCCAAGCCCGCGGCCGCCAAACCAGCCGCCGCCAAACCAGCAGCGGCCAAGCCCAAGCCCGTCGCGCAACCAGCCAAACCAACCCCGGATCCCGCCCCCACCGCCAAAGGCATCACCCGCGCCGACCTCGTCAAAAAGGCCGACACCCTTCTCAAGTCCAGCAAACTCGCCGTCGTCGCCTCCGTCTCTGAGTACAAAGAAGTAGAGCCCGAACTCTCCAATCTCCTGTTCACCACCAAGGACATGGTGAGCATGAAACAGGCGCTCGAAGCCCAGGGCTACACCGTCCTCCAACTCCAAAACGCCAAGGCCACCGCCACCAATATTCGAGATAGCCTCAAAGGCCTCCGCTCCATCATCGACAAGCCTGAGGAATCCACCGTCGTGTTCTACTTCTCCGGCCACGGCTTCGCCTCCGGTGACGACAACTACCTCGCCACCTACGGCAGCACCATCACCGATCTGCC
>CAMATG010000633.1 GCA_945860645.1 Candidatus Sulfopaludibacter sp. SbA3
CCCCGCCTTCTTCCGGATCGGTGGCCCGGCCCAATTCGTCCAGCAACACCAGCGAATCTGGCGTCGCCGCGTCCAACATCACCCGCAACTGCCGCACATGGCTCGAAAACGAAGACAAGCTCTCCGCAATCGATTGGTTATCCCCAATATCCGCCAGAACCTGCGTAAAAACAGGAAATTCGGCCTCCTCACAAGGCACCGGAATCCCCGATTGCGCCATCAACGACAGCAGCCCCGCCGTCTTCATCGTCACCGTTTTCCCGCCCGTGTTCGGCCCCGTAATCAACAACGTGCGCTTAATCCGGTCCATCGTGAAACTCACCGGAACCACGCGCTTGTTCTCCCGCCGCAACACGTCTTCCAGAATCGGATGCCGCGCCGCGTCCAGGTGCAGCCGCTCGCCAAACGTCGGCACCACACACCGGAACTGCTTCCCAAACCGGGCTTTCGCAAACGTGAATTCCAACGCCGCCATCGCGTGCACCGTGGCCTTAATCGCCACCGAATGCTCCCGCAAAGTCTCGGTCAGCTCCCGCAAAATCCGATGCGTCTCCCGCATCTCGTCTTCCGTCAACCGGACCAGTTCATTGTTGAGCGCAATGGTCTCCATCGGCTCCACGAACAACGTGTGCCCAGTCCCGCTCGCGGCATGAATCACACCCGGAATCTTCGACCGCTGCCCCGCCACCAGCGGAATCACAAACCGCTCGGACCGGATCGTCACGAAGTCGTCCTGCAGTACGCCATCGTCTTTATGCAGCCGCAGGAATTTCTCCAGCGACTGCTGAATCAAATCCCGCTGCCGCTCCATCCCCCGCCGGATCCGCTCCAGCGCCACGCTCGCCTGGTCCGTCAACGTCCCGTTCGGATGCAGCTTCCCGGCAATCGAACGCAGCACCGCGCGCAGGTCCGCCAGCTTCGCCGCCCGCTTCGCCAGCAACGGAAACCCTTCCCCAGCATTCGCAATCGAGGCGCGCAATTCCGCCCCCCGGTCCAGCCACTGCAACAGGTCGTAGATCTCTTTCCCGTCCAGCGACGCGCCCTCAATCCCAATCCGCCCCAGCGCCTGATCCACCTCCGGCAACCCCGAAAACCGGATGTTGACGTTCTTCATCGCCGCCGCTTCGTTCAGGATGTTGACAGCCTCGGCGGTTTCCCGATGCGCCAGCATCAGCGCCTCCACATCCGTCGAAGGAATCAACTCCTCCAAAATGCGCCGCGCCTGGTTGGAGCTGATCTGCCGGCCGATAATCGCCTTCAGCTCGGCATACTCTAAAAGTTCAAAACTGCTGGTTTCCATAACGTGCAAAGACCCGTTCAATTACTTCCAGCGTACCCGGTGTGATGAGCAGCGTGCGCAAATCTTCCCGCCGCACCCATTCCACCGCCGCCGAATCATCCCCCGCCGTCGGCGTCCCGCCCGTCACTTTGCACAGATAATCCAGCAAAACGTAGTGATATTCGGTCCCGCCATCGGCGTCCGGCATCAGCCGCTCAAACACCTCAGCCATCTCGCCCACTTCCACCGTCAACGCTGTCTCTTCTAAAACTTCACGCGCAATCGCGTCCCGCAACAGCTCACCGGTCTCCACAGCGCCACCGGGCAAAGACCAATACCCCAACAACGGCGCCTTCCCCCGCCGAACCATCAAAATCCGGTCCCCCTCCAGAATCAGCGCGCCTACTCCCAAAATCGGGCGCCGCGGATACCGCCGATCGTCGTTATCACTCAATACTGCACCGACCCCTTAACATCCAGCCGCACTTTATAAACCGACTTCAACGCCGTCACAAACAGCGTCGAATAATCCCCATCCCCAAACGTCAAATTCCGCGGCGTCTCCGGAAAATCAATCTTGTTGATAAACTTCCCATCCGGCCCATACACCGACACGTTGTTGCACGTCACCCAAATATTCCCCTTGTCATCGGTACGGATGCCATCCGGAGGCCCATCGATCTTCGAAATCAGCGTCCTGCCGTTCGTCGCTACGCCATTCCCGCCCACATCGTACACCCGGATCAACCGGTCATCCGAATCCGCCACATACAGCAACTTCCCATTCGGCGACAACGCAATCCCATTCGGCCGCCCCGGCGTCTTCGCAATCAGAGCCAACGGCCCCTTCGGCGGCAAATGGTAAATCCCATAAAAATCCAGCTCTCTGGAATCCGCCTGCGCCCCAAACGCCGGATCGGTGAAGTACACGTGCCCGTCTTTCCTGACAACAATGTCATTCGGCGCGTTCAACCGTTTCCCCTCAAACTTATCCGCCAAAACCTCAATCTTGCCTTTGGAATCGGTCCTAGTCACCCGCCGCGATTTCGACTCGCACGTATACAGCCGCCCCTGGGTGTCAAACGTGTTGCCATTCGCGCCATTCGACGCCTCGCGATACACGGACTTCCCGTCATTCGACAACCGGTAAATCTTGTTCTCCGGCGGATCGGAAAACAGCAGATGGCCCTCCCGGCTCCACACCGGGCCTTCGGTAAAAGTGAAACCCCCGGCTACTTTTTCAATGTGCAAATTGGCAAAGTCCTGCGCCGGCAGAACGAGTGAGATTAGGAAAAGGTAAGTACGCATGGCACCGTCGATGTATACCATGAAGTATGGTTACACGAAAGGATTGGCTCCTGGCCGTCAACCTCCTCGTGCTGGCCGCCGATCCCCATACCCAGTCTGTACAAGAATGGCGGAAGAAGTACGAAGAAGGCTTAAAGGCGCCCTATACCGGTTGGCTCTCGGTCGCCGGGTTGTATTGGTTGAAAGAAGGCGAAAACGTCGCCGGATCGGCGGATAACAACGATGTTGTCCTCCCCCGCGGCCCCGCCAAAGCCGGCACGTTCCTCTTCGATGGCAAGACGGTACGCTACCGCGATCCGAAGGGCGCCATCCGCTCCCTCCGCACCGACACCTCCGGCACCCCGGACACCCTGGACATCGAAGGCATGCGCCTGGTCGCCATCGAGCGCAACGGCAAGTTCGCCATCCGCCTCCGCGACGATCAAAGCAAGATGCGCAAGGAGTACACTGGCTCCGTCTGGTACCCGATCTCTTCCAAATACAAAGTAAAAGCCAAGTTCATCCCCCACCCCTACAAGCGGACAGTGAACTTTGCCGACCACACCGGCAACACCCAAAAAATGATCAGCCCCGGCATCGTCGAGTTCACCTTAAACGGCCAGCTCCTCCGCCTGGAGCCCGTCGAAGACGAAGGCCAGTTGTTCTTCGTGTTCAAAGACAAAACCGCAAACAAAGGCACCTACGGCGCCGGCCGAATGCTCTACTCGCCCCTCCCCGTGAATGGCATCGCCGAAATCGACTTCAACGTAGCGAAGAACCCCCCATGCGTCTTCACGCCGTACGCCACGTGCCCGCTTCCGCCCAAGCAGAACATCCTGCCCATCGCGGTAGAAGCCGGCGAAAAACTCCCCCCCGGCCATTAATCCTTGAATCAAAGTAGTACTACTGGTACTATACAAGTCTAGGACTATCGAACACCCGGCCGAGCCTGACCGTCTGAGCAGCATCAGGGAGACGTTCCGCCCGGCCGGCCCGATAACAACCGGGCCTGGAAGCGAGGGGCGCCCCGCGCCCCCTTCGGCGGGCACACTATCCATTTCCCTAATAAGGGGACAACCACCCTTGTCCCGTTTCTTTCAAAAATCATAGCCCCCTGGCCGCAATCCACCACCCCTCAGCCCACACGAGAAAACAACCGTGTCACACACGGATTTCTACCCGCAGCCAAATCCACCAGGGACTGCGGTCCCTGCCTTGCTACACCACCACCCCTTGCGCCAGCCCCCTCCAAAAACCGTGTTACACAAGGATTATTTCGATCCGACGAGCGACGCCCCAAACCGCCCCAACACCCCCCCAGCCCCGCCCACCCCCATCACCCGCACCGTCGTCGCCAACGCATCCGCCGTCATCCCATCCCTCGCCACCACCGACACCTCCACCACATCACTAAAAGCCATCCCCACTCGCGGATCCAAAATGTGCGAAACCCGCCGCCCCCCCAACTCATAAAACTGCACACTATCCCCCGAAGTCGACACCGCCGCCCGCCGCAACACCAACCGCCGACCCCCAGCCGAAACCGCCCACCCCCGCTCCCCCGGCGGCGCATCCCCACAAATAATATCCCCACTCGCCGCAATCAACGCCCGCGAAAGACCCATCCCCCGCAACACCCGCAGCGCCTCATCCGCCGCAAACCCCTTCCCAATCGCCCCCAAATCCACCAGGGACTGCGGTCCCTGCCTTGCTACACCACCACC
>CAMATG010000634.1 GCA_945860645.1 Candidatus Sulfopaludibacter sp. SbA3
GCCATCGCGCCCCAGCCATTGGCCCGGTCCTCCGGCACGCCAGCGACGAAACTTCCCTTCCCCACATGCCCCGCCAACAACCCCTCGGCCTCCAACATCGCGTACGCCGACGCAATCGTCGCCCGGTTCAAATGCAGCCGCTCCGCCAAGTCCCGCGTCGCCGGCAACCGCTCCCCGCGCCGCAGTCGCCCCGCCACAATCTGCTCCCGCAGCCACAACCCCAGCTGCCGATATAAAGGCTCGGTGGAGTGCGAATCCAGGCGCGGCGGTGAATCAGGCAGCGGCACAGTCCAAAGCATACCATATTGGACCGCATTGGCTGGCTGCTAGAATGCCCCCATGCGTTCCGTCGTCCAATCCTTCCGCGCCCACTCCGCCCCCGTCGGCGATTTCTCCGTCCTCCGTGCCCTCCCCCAAGCCAAACGCCGCCACGTCGGCCCCTTCGTCTTTCTCGATCATTTCGGCCCCACCACCGTCAAAGAGGGCCGCGGCATCCCCGCCCATCCCCACGCCGGCATCGAAGTCATCACCTATCTCTTCGAAGGCTCTCAAATTCACCGCGACTCCCTCGGCAACGAAAACCGCGTCGGCGCTGGCGGCGCCCAATGGATCACCGCCGGCCGCGGCATCATCCACGCCGAAAAGCCCGACGTCGACACAGTCATCCATGGCGTCCAAATCTGGACCAGCCTCCCCATCGCGCAAAAGCACATCGAGCCCCGCTACCACGGCGTCCAGGCCGAAGCCGTCCCCGAATTCAACATCGGCAACGCCACCATCCGCCTCCTCTCCGGCCAGCTCAACAACGCCATCGGCCCCATCACCCTCGCCCAACCCGCCCTCCTCGCCCACGTCAAAACCACCACCGAAACGGCCATCAGCGTCCCCGCGGAATTCGACATGGGCCTCTATCACTTAACCGGCCAAATCGACGTTCTCTCCGAAGGCGACGAGTTGCGCCTCCCGCCCGGCGAATACATCCTCCTCGGCGGCGAACCCGCCGAAGAGCCCTTACTCTTCGGTGGCCCGTTCGTCATGGATACCCCGGAGAACCTCCAACGCGCCCAGCGCGATTATCAAAACGGCATCATGGGCACCCTCGACGGCGTCCCCTTTTAGTAAAGTCGATAAGTCAACATGCAACGTCGCGACTTCCTGAAAACCCTCGCCCTCACCGCCGCCGCCCAACCCGCCAAACGCCCCAATATCCTCTTCGTCATCGCCGACGACTGGGGCTTCGGCCACGCCGGTGCCTACGGCGCCAAATGGGTCAACACCCCCAACTTCGACCGCGTCGCCCGCGAAGGCGCCCTCTTCCACAACTGCTTCACGTCGAACCCCAAGTGCAGCCCCTGCCGCGCGACAATTCTCACCGGCCGCAACTCCTGGCAGCTCAAAGAAGCCATCAACCACATGAGCATCTTTCCCAACGATTTCGCCGTCTACCCCGACGTCCTCGCCAAAGCCGGCTACTTCGTCGGCCACACCGGCAAGGGCTGGGGCCCCGGCGATTTCCAGTCCACCGGCTTCAAGCACAATCCCGCCGGCCCGGCCTTCATGAAACACCGCAACAAGCCCCCGGCCAACGGCATCGCCGCAGTCGACTACGCGTCCAACTTCAACTACTTCCTCGAACAACGCCCGCAAAATCAGCCCTTCTGCTTCTGGCTCGGCTTCCAGGAACCCCACCGCGCCTACGAGGACGGCTCCGGCATCCGCGCCGGCAAGAACCCGGCTGACGTGAAGGTTCCCGCCTACTTCCCCGACAACGCCCTCGTCCGCAGCGACATGCTCGACTACGCCTACGAAGTCGAATGGATCGACCAACACCTCGGCCGCGTCCTGAAGAAACTCGAAGAAACCGGCGAACTCGACAACACCCTCCTCGTCGTCACCAGCGATCACGGCATGCCCTTCCCCCGCGTCAAAGGCCAGATCTACAACGACGGTTTTCACATCCCTCTCGCCGTCCGCTGGGGCAAGAACATGACGCCCGGCCGCACCGTCGATGACTTCATCAACACCCGCGATTTCGCGCCCACGTTCCTCGAAGCCGCCGGCGTCCCCCGGCCCGCCACCATCACCGGCAAAAGCTTCATCGACGTGCTGAAATCCCCCAAATCCGGCACCGTCGACCCCACCCGCGACACACACATTGTCGGCAAGGAGCGCCACGACCTCGGCAATCCCAACGACGCCGGCTACCCCGTCCGCGCCATTCGCACCAAAGAGTGGCTGTACGTCCGCAACTACCAGCCCGACACCTGGCCCGCCGGCAACCCCGAAACCGGCTACCGCAACGTCGACGACTCGCCCACCAAAACGCTGCTCATCTCCAACTTCGACCAGTACTACAAGATGTCCTTCGGCAAGCGCCCCGCCGAAGAGCTCTATCACGTCTCCGAAGATCCGGAGTGCATGAAAAACCTCGCCACGGACCGCACCCACGCCCTCCTCATGCGCACCCTCCGCAACAAAATGGAGAGCACGCTCAAGGAAGAAGGCGACCCGCGCATGAACGGCAACGAGGCGTTCTTCGACACCATCCAGTACACCGGCCCCCGCAAGCACAGCTACGACGAATGGCTCAGAAACCAGAAATAATCGGCCTCTTCGGCGTCGGCCTGCTCGGCTCGGCCATCGCCGATCGGCTCACCGCGGGCGGGGTCCAATGGATCGGCTACGACCCCGCTCGTCCCGATCTCGCCCCCAATCCCGAAGCCGTCCTGGCTCAGGCAGAAACCGTCATCCTCTGCCTGCCCACCTCCGCCATCACCGCCCAACTGCTCCCCCAACTAACCAACAAAACCATCATCGACACCACCACCGGTGATCCAGCTCAAATGGCCGGCTTCGCCGCGTCGAATCCCAACTACCTCGACGTCACCATCGGCGGCTCCAGCGCCCACCTCCGCGCGGGCCAAGCCATCCTCATGGCCGGCGCCACGCCCGAAGCCTTCGCCGCCAACCTCCCACTACTAAAGAAAATCAGCAACCAAGTCTTTCACTGCGGCCCCCCCGGCGCCGGCGCCCAAATGAAACTGGTGTTCAACCTCGTGTTAGGCCTCAACCGCGCCGCCCTCGCCGAAGGCCTCGCCTTCGCCGAACACTGCGGCATCGACAGCACAACCGCCCTCGAAATCCTGCAAGCCGGCCCCGCCGCCTCCGCCATCATGGCCCGCAAAGGGCCGAAGATGGTCGCCCGCGAATACACGCCCGAAGCTCGCCTCGCCCAGCACCACAAAGACGTTCGCCTCATCCGGGCGGAAGCCGTAAAGCACGGCCTTAAACTCCCCCTAACCACCGCCCACGCCGAAATCCTCGAACGCGCCGAACAACTCGGCCACGCCGAAAACGACAACAGCGCGTTGATCGAGGCCTATCGAAATGATAGTGTCAGTAACGAATGAAACTAGCCCTATTCCTCCTCGCCGCCGCGCTCGCGCTCCCGGCCGCCTCCGTTGAAGAAACGATCAAAGGCAACCTCGACAAGTTCGACGCCGCCGCCAAGGCCGGCGACGCCGCCACCCTCAACGGCCTCTTCGCCGAAGATCTCGTCTTCGGTCACTCCAGCGCCGTCTTCGAAAACAAGCAGCAAGCCGTCGCCGCCCTCGTCCAGAAGAAGCCGACGTACACCCACCGCGACGTCAAGGTCCGCACCTATGGCAACAATACCGCCCTGGTCAACATGAAGATGCACATCGAACCCAACGGCTTCGATATCGACGTTCTCCAGGTCTGGATCAAGCAGGGCAAAGACTGGAAAATGGTCTCCCGCCAGTCCACCCGCCTCCCCGCCGCCAAATAAACTCCCCATGCGACTCCTCTTACTAGCCGCTCTCGCACCGCTCGCCTTTGCGCAGCGGCCGGTCACCGAAATCAAAAACTCCGCCGCCGAAGTCGTCTTCGACTTGGGCGGCGGCTCCCTCGTCACCTTCAAGCTAAAAGGCGGCGTCAACCCGCTCGCATGGCTCGGCCCGGCCGACAAGAACGAAACCCTCCGCCCCATGGCCCACTTCCTGTGCCTCGATCGCTGGGGCCAGCCCTCCCCCGGAGAACTCGCCGCCGGCGTCCCCTACCACGGCGAAGCCACGCGCGTGGCCTGGAAAGTGAACAGCGCGACGGCCACCGTAACCACCATGTCCGCCTCGCTCCCCATGGCCGGATTGGATGTCCAACGCCATGCCAGCCTGCTGGGTTCGTCCGCGGTCCTGAAGGTGGAAGAGACCGTCACCAACCGCAACAAAATGGGCAAAATCTACAACATGGTGCAGCATCCC
>CAMATG010000635.1 GCA_945860645.1 Candidatus Sulfopaludibacter sp. SbA3
TACAGCCAGGGCGCGCTGGTGGCCCTCTGTGACCATATCAACTTACAGGGAACCAACCCGCTGATCGGGCACAACGACGATCACTGGGGCCCGCGCTTCCCCGATATGACCGAAGCTTATTCGCTCGCCTACCGGCAGATCGCCCGCGACGCCGCCAAGGAACTCGGCTTCACGCTGCCCGAAGGCGTCTACGCGGCGCTCTCCGGGCCGAACTATGAAACGCCCGCCGAGATCCGCTTCCTGCGCACCATCGGCGCCGACCTCGTCGGGATGTCCACGGTGCCGGAAGTGATCGTCGCCAACCACATGCAAATGAAGGTGCTGGCCATCTCCTGCGTCACGAACATGGCCGCCGGCGTGCTCGATCAGAAGATCGACCACGAAGAGGTCCTCGAAACCGGGCGCCAGGTGCGCAGCCGCTTCACTTCGTTGCTCAAGGCCGTGCTGCCGCAGTTGAAGGGTTAACCGATGGACCCGCTGCTGGCCGCCGCCATCGCGGCCCGGGAACACGCCTACGCCAAGTACTCCGGCTTCCGCGTCGGCGCCGCCCTGGAGCTGCACGACGGCCGGATCGTCACCGGTTGCAATGTCGAGAATTCGACGTACGGGCTCACCATATGCGCCGAACGCGTGGCGATCGTCAAGGCGATCAGCGACGGGGTCCCAACGATGTCGTTCAAACGCATCGCCATCGCCGCCGACACCGAACGCCTGACGCCCCCCTGTGGCGCCTGCCGCCAGATCCTGTGGGAGTTCTGCGGCGACATACCAGTTACACTCACCAACCTGGCGGGAGTCACTCGTGAATTCACTGTGGGGGAGTTGCTCCCGGAGGCCTTTGATGATTCGTTACTTGGCTAGCTTCTGGCTGGCATTTGCCGCCTTCGCCGCCGAGCCGGTGGACCTGATCATCACTGGCCGGCAAGTCGTAACGATGGACGCGACCGCACGCATCATCCCCAACGGCGCCGTGGCCGTCAAGGGCGCCCGCATCGTCGCCGTCGGCCCGCGCGCCGACATCGACAAGGCCTACAAGGCCAAACAGCGCATCGACCGCCCGGACGCACTCATCACCCCCGGCCTCATCAACACCCACACTCACGCGCCGATGAGCCTCTTCCGCGGCATCGCCGACGACTTACGCCTCCAGGAATGGCTGGAAAAGTACATCTTCCCCGCCGAGGCCCGCAACGTCACGCCGGACTTCGTCCGCGCCGGCACCCAACTCGCCGTGCTGGAAATGTTACTCGGCGGCACCACCACTTACACCGACATGTATTACTTCGAGGAAGTCATCGGCGAGGCCACCGCCGCGGCCGGCATGCGCGGCGTGCTGGGCCAGACCGTCATCGGCTTCCCCGTGCCCGACGCCAAAACGCCGCAATTGGCGCTTGCCCGCGCCGAAGCCTTCCTTAAACAGTTCGCCGGCCATCCGCTGATCACCGCCGCCGTCGCCCCCCACGCGCTCTACACCAATAGCGACGAAACCCTCCAGGCCACCCGCGCCCTGGCCAATAAATACAATGCGCCGCTGCTCATTCACGTAGCGGAAACCAAACGCGAATTCGACGAAAGCAAACAGAAGCGCGGTCTGTCCCCAGTGCAGGCGCTGGCTAAACTCGGCGTCTTCGATGGCCGCACCGTGGCCGCCCACGGCATCTGGCTGGAGGATGGCGACATCGCCACCCTGGCCGCCAAACACGTCGGCGTGGCCCACTGCCCGTCGAGCAACATGAAGTTATCGAGCGGCGTCGCACCCTTGCCGAAGTTACTCAAACAAGGCGTCGCCATCGGCCTCGGCCCCGACGGCCCGGCGGGGTCGAACAATGAGTTCAACTTATTCGAGGAAATGGACCTCGCCGCCAAGTTACAAAAAGTAACTACGATGGACCCGGAAACCTTACCCGCCAAGGCGGCCTTCACCATGGCCACCATCGGCGGCGCTCGCGTGCTCGGCATGGAAAAACAGATCGGCTCCCTCGAACCCGGCAAGCTGGCCGACCTCATCGCCATCCGCCTGGACGGGCCCCACGCCTGGCCGATGTACAACGTCTACTCGCAACTGGTCTACGCCCTGAAGGCCTCCGACGTCAGCGACGTGGTCGTCAACGGCAAGACCCTGGTGCGGGACCGCAAGCCGCTTACGTTGAACAAAGCCAAGGTCCAGGCCGACGCCGAACGTTATCTCGGTGTCGTACAAAAGAGCCTGCAATAACGGACATTTCAGTAAAACGTACTAAGGGTTTACCTCTCGGTATAAACCTAACAACGTCTTACGAGAATCTACACCGCATTCCGCCACTTCCTTATTGAAACGAAAAAGGAGTGCACCCGGCGTATTCGCAAGCAACGTGAGCTTGCCGGATCGATGAGAGGTGTGCCCGCTTTTCGCAAGAGAGAGGACCACCGAATGCAACGAATTCTCATCAGTTTCGGCGCGCTGGCACTGATTACCGCAACACCCGCGGCCGCCGGAACGCTCACCTACTCCGACCGGACCCAATGGACGACACTCGTCACAGGCCTGTCCAATTTTGACAGCGGAACCCAAGCCATCGGTACAAACACGAACTTTGGCGTGGGCGGATTGGTGTTCACCAGTCTCCAAGTCCAGGGAGTCAATATCGTCAGCCTTTCCCCGCTCAATACCCAGTACAGTCTCACGCGCGTGAATGCCGGCGCAGGCGAGTCCTACTATAACTGGAACAGCGGCGCGGTCCTGCGCACGGTTGACAAAACGGCGACCAACACCGTTTTCGCCCGGCTCAACTTCGCCACCCCGATCAGCGCCTTCGGCTTCAACTATGGCGTCGGCGGCTGCCAGACCTACTTCGTCGGTTGCACGCCCGGCGCCGCCGCCAGCGTCACCATCTCCCCCGGCGGCATGACACCCATCAACATCAATACCTCGCAGGGCAACACCATGGCCTTCTGGGGCGTTGTCAGCGACACCCAGACCTTCACCTTCGCCGACATCTATATCAACGACACCAACCGCTACATCGTGCTCGACGATATCGCCATGGCTTCCTACTCCGTTGAACCGCCCCCGGCGGAAACGGCCGAACCGGGCACGCTCCTGCAAATTGCCATGGGCGCGGGTCTTCTGGCCCTCGCGCGCCGCCGTTTCCAAACGCAATTCATCTAAATTTTCCTCCGAAGGCGACCAAGCCATGCCGCGGGAAGGCCAATGCTTTCCCGCGGCGATTTTTATTGAAGCGCTCGTTGTTAAAATTGATATCGCATCATGCGCACTGTCCTATCGCTCCTCCTCACCCTCACGCTGCTCCCGGCCGCGCTGCAGGCTCAGAAGAAAAAGAAGAAAAAACCCGAAGTCGAAATTACCCAAACCCTGGAACCGATTCCGGACCCGCCCGCTTCGGTCACGGTAGAAACAGCGAAACTCGAATTCCTCGCCTCGCCCCTCTCCGGGAAGGGCCTGCTCTCCCAGCAGATTCGCGACGCCCTCAAGGCCCTCCGCGCCCAGGCCGGCCCGCGCCAAATCGTCAAAATCCGCGCCTTCGTCGCCGGAACCGGTGACCAGCGCCGCGTCCAATCCATCGTCGCCGAAACCTTCGCCGAAAAGAAACAGCCCATTCCGGCCGTCGCCACCATCCAGGTCGGCATGCTGCCCATGGAAGGCGCGCAAGTCATCCTCGAAGCCGTCGTCAGCGGCAAAAAAGCGGTGAACCCCAATGGCCTCGGCTTCCTCAGCGGCATGGGCGGCGGCAGCAAAGAAGGCCCGGAAAAGCTCCTGCCGATGCTCGACAAAGCCATCGCCGATCTCTCCCACGCCGCAACCGCCGGCGGCTCCGGCCCCGCCGATGTCCAGCGCGTCACCTGCCTGCTCTCCGCACTCGATTCCGTCGCCGAAGTCCGCACCCGCGTCGCCAAGGCCTTCCCCGCGGCCGTCCTCGTCGCCGTCCAGGCCCAACGCCTGCACGACACCGCTCTCGCCGAATGTGAAGCCGTCACTCGCCTCCGCACCCGCCCCGCCGAAGCCCTCATTATGCTCAACCCGCCGGAGATGAACCCGTCACCCATGTACTCCAAAGGCGCCCTGATCGGCTCGGAAAAGCTCGTGCTCACCGGCACCCAGATGGCCTTCAACAGCGAAGACAAGGACGTCCACCTCGCCTTCCAGCGCATGTCCAAAGTACTCGAAGCCGCCGGGTCGTCCATGAAACACGTGGCCTTCTCCAGCCTCCACGCGCTCACGAACCCCATCATCGCCAAGATCCGCGCCACCCGCTTCCACTATTACGACAAAGCCAAACCGC
>CAMATG010000636.1 GCA_945860645.1 Candidatus Sulfopaludibacter sp. SbA3
GTACGGTTGGGACGAGCGCAATGCCAAAGATTTCGCCGAGCGCTTCTGCGGGGCCATGATCCGTATCGAGTCGATGGGAGAGCGTTTGCGGGAAGAGGCGCATCGGGAGTATTTGGAGAGGGAAGCGGAAACGGTGGAGGGTGGGGACGACGCCGCTTCTGATACCCATTTCCTGTCGCCAACCGATTGCCGGGAGAATGTAGCCGACGCCCTGATGTCCTAAACGTCCGTTGCGGTGGATGAACACCCACCAAAAAATCCATCGATGGGAAGCAATGGGAAGCAATACATCCGGCGCATCAGGCTCTTCTGATGCCTCAGCCGTGTTGATAGCATGGAACTTACACATTCCATTGCCCCGTAGTGGACCCGAATCCCACCCTCACCGCCATCTGATTTTTAGCGGCCGACGCTGCCCCCAGCGATCGGCCGTTTTCGATTTTTGGGGGTCTTTTTTGTTTTCTCTTGACTAAGTGTTTATAAGACACTATTCTGGTGTCATATAAACACTCAAGGAGAAATCACATGCTGGGCATCACTTATCGAAAGGCAAATCCAACCGACTACGTACTGCACTTTTCGCAGGGACGGTTGGTGCAGGAGGGGGCGGGGCTTTCGTTCTTCTATTTCGCGCCGTCGGCGACGATTGTCTCCGTGCCGGTGGCGAGCGCGAATATCCCGTTTGTTTTCAACGAGCCGACGGTGGATTTCCAGACGCTCACCGTGCAGGGGCAGATGACGTATCGCATCCGGGAGCCGAAGAAGGCGGCGGCGATGTTGGATTTCACGGTGGACGCGAAGGGACGGTACTGTTCGGATGCGTACCAGAAACTGCCGGAGCGGTTGGTGTACGCGTTGCAGACGCTGGTGCGGGGGGAGATCCAGGGCTTGCCGTTGCGGGAGGCGTTGGTGCACGGAGACGTGTTGGCGGCGCGGGTGATGGAGCGGTTGAACGGGAGTTCGGAGACGGTGCAGTTGGGCGTGGAGGTTTTGAATCTGGCGATTTTGTCGTTGAAACCGACGCCGGAGATGGGGAAAGCGTTGGAGGCCGAGGCGCGGGAGGCGTTGAACCGGAACGCCGATGAGGCGCTGTATGTGCGGCGGAACTCGGCGATTGAATTGGAACGGCGGTTGAAGGAGAACGAGTTACAGACCGAGTTGCTGGTGCAGACCAAGCGGCGGGAGTTGCAGGAGCGGGAGTTGGAGGCGCAGATTGCGCTGGAGACGCAGCGGGCGGCGTTGACGGACCAGAAGACGGACAACGAGCGGAAGGAGGCTGACAGCCGGGCCTACGCGCTGCAGGCGATGATGGCGCCGGTGCAGGGGATGGATTGGCGGATGTTGATGATGTTGAATCCGAAGGGCGGGGATGCGCGGAACACGATTGCGATGGCGTTCCAGGAGCTGGCTTCGAATGCCGGGCGGATCGGGGAGTTGAACATGTCACCGGATCTGCTGCGGAGTTTGATTGGCGGCGCGGGGCAGAAGGGGTGATGCGATGTTTGAAAAGATCGTGTTGGTGACGCGGAAGACGCGCCTGGACGGGTTGGTGGAGCGATTCAACACCCGCGCCCAGGCGCGGTTCTATATCGAACATGCGGGTGGGGATTTTGGGGCATACGTGGAAGAGCATGATGCCTATCAGCGGTCGCTGGAGGTGGCGCGGCGGGCGGTGGAGACGGGGTTGAAGGTGCAGGTGATGGACCGGGGGCTGGTGCCGACGTATGTGTTTGGATCCGGGGATTTGATTGTCACTTTGGGGCAGGACGGGTTGGTGGCGAACACGGCGAAGTATGTGGGTGGGCAGCCGATTATTGCGGTGAATCCGGACCGGGAGCGGTTCGACGGGGTGCTGCTGCCGTTCGCGCCGGAGGATTTGCGAGGGCAGGTGGAGCGGGTGGGGGCGGAGACGGCGCGGGTGCGGGCGGTGACGATGGCGGAGGCGCGGTTGGCGGATGGGCAGCGGTTGTTGGGGTTCAACGACCTGTTTATTGGGGCGGGGACGCACGTTTCGGCGCGGTATGCGATCCGGTTTAACGTGAGGCGGGAGCAGCAGTCGTCGAGCGGGATTATTGTGTCGACGGGGGCGGGGAGCACGGGGTGGCTGTCGTCGATTTTCAACGAGACGGCGGGGATTATGGCGTTTCTGGGCGGAGGGCCGGTGGCGCCGTTGCGGCTGGGGTGGGAGGAGCAGCGGTTGTTGTTTGTGGTGCGGGAGCCGTTTGTGAGCCGGCACTCGACGGCGGCGATTGTGGCGGGGGCGGTGGAGCCAGAGGCGGGGTTGGAATTGGAATCGCAGATGCCGGCGGGCGGGGTGATTTTCTCGGACGGGATGGAGGCGGACTACTTGGATTTCAATTCGGGGGCGGTGGCACGGGTGGGGATTGCGCGGGAGAAGGCGAATCTGGTGGTGGCGTAGGGGTTGGTAATTGTGTGTGACACAATTTTGGAGGGAGGGCGGGATGCGGGTGACGGTGGATATTGTGTTGTTTACGATTCGGGAGCGGCGGCTGCACCTGCTGCTGATCCGGCGGCTGGCGGAGCCGTTTGCCGGATGCTTTGCGCTGCCGGGCGGGTTTGTGTTGGCCGATGAATCCGTCGACGCGGCGGCGGCGCGGGAGCTGCGAGAGGAGACGGGAGTCGAGAACGTCTATCTGGAACAGCTCTATACCTTTGGCGAACCCGGGCGGGATCCGCGCGGGCAGATTATTACCGTCGCCTACTATGCGATGGTGCCGCAGACACAGTTACTGCAGGCCGGGACCGATGCGGCCGACGCGGCGTGGTTTCCCGTCGACGCATTGCCGGACCTGGCGTTCGATCACCAGGCGATCGTCGCCTATGCGCACACGCGAATCCGGAACAAGCTGGGATACACCAACGTCGGGTTTGAGCTGCTGCCGGCGAAGTTCACGTTGAGCGAACTGCAGGTTGTCCACGAGGCGATTCTGGGAGAGCCTCTGGACAAGCGGAACTTCCGCCGGCGGGTGCAGATACAGGGGATCGTCAAGCCGACCAAAGAGTGGCGGGCGACGGGACGGAAACCGGCACAGCTGTTCCGGTTCAAAGACTAGACCGCGCTGTTAGCGAAGTTGGATGAAGAAGCCGAACTCCACCTTGCCGAAGGTTTCCTTGAACTGGCCGGTGGGCTTGTAGACTTTGGCTTCGGCGCGGACGCCGAAACGCTGGTTGATGTAGTAGCGAAGACCGCCGCCGAAGTTCACAGCGGCATCGGTGGTGGCAGCGGAGGTGAAGGGGACCTGGATGCCTTCCACGTTCACGTTGAACTCGCGTTGTGGGGCGCGGATCATGCCGACGCCGAAGACGCCATAGGGAACGATGGGGAATTCGCGGATGGGCATGCGGATGTGAACGCCGCCGTGGAAGTCGGTGAGGGGGATGTTGTAGCTGATATCGACGGGCCGGGAGAGGCCGGGGATGGTACGGCTCTGTTTGCGTCCGATGCCGGGGAAGTAGCTGAACTCGGCGTACGGGAGGATGTACTTGTTGGCGGCGTAGGTGACGTTGGCACCGCCCATCCAACGAAAGTCATCGATGCCGTAGCTGGCGCCGACGAAGCCGCCCACCTCATAGCTGCCGGAGCGGACAACGGAGGCGGTTTGGGCAGACAAGCCCAAGGCCCCGACTGCGGTCAGAAGAAGTGCGCGAAGCGTGATTTTCATTGCGTTCATCCTTTACTTTCGATTGGGGAAGCCGTACTAGCCATACTACGGGACTCAGTAAACGGTGACAAGCATAGCCCCAATTAGTAAAGCGGAAAACAGGAGGGGGGCCGTGTCATTTTTTCCACGTGAATATACGGCGGCCGGTAGCGGTATCATAGACTGTTTTAACGTGTTGATTCCCCGCGCATTGCCCATGGTTGCGGAGGGGGCGAGATATTGCCTCCTGTTAGCCGCGGGGAGAGCTGCGTTTGGCTTGCCGGGGCGGCGCAATGATTGAACGGATCGGGCGGTATGAGATCCAAGCCGAGATCGGCCGCGGCGGATTTGGGCGGGTTTATAAAGCGTTCGACCCGATGGTGGGCCGCGTTGTCGCGGTGAAGGTACTACTCCCGGACACGACGGATCCGGAGTTTTTGACGCGCTTCAAAATGGAAGCGACGACGGCGGGCAACCTGCACCATCCGAATCTGGTGACGATTCACGAGTTCGGGGAGGACAACGGTTCGCAGTTCCTGGTGATGGAGTATCTGGAAGGGGAGGATCTGCAGAAGATCATCCGCGACCGGAAGCCGCTGACGATCC
>CAMATG010000637.1 GCA_945860645.1 Candidatus Sulfopaludibacter sp. SbA3
AAAGCGCTCAAACAATGCCTCACTGACCAGGAAGCCGAGAATGGCGTCGCCAAAGAACTCCAACTGCTCGTTGTCGGAAGCTGTGGTTTTGGCGACGGGTTCGAGGGTGGTCTGTTCAGCGGGGTGGGACTTATGCGTGAGCGCGCGGACCAGGACATCCCTTTCGCGGAAGGAGTATTCCATCCGGTCGATTAGGGTATCCAGATCCGCGCGCGTGGACAAGAGACTACTTCGCTCCCTTGGCCTTCACCGCACGCTCTTTTTCCGACTTGGCGTAGTTGGCGATGGCCGGGTCGAGACCGGGCTGGGCCAGAACCTTGTCGAAGGTGGCGATGGCGTCGTCGAGCTTGTTGGCCGAGACCTGAGCGGCGCCGAGGCGAACGAAGGTGGCACCGTTGGTCGGGTCCGTGGTGGTGGCGGTGGTGTAGTGGTCGATGGCGTCCTTCCAGTTCTTGCGAATGGTGGCGGTCATGCCCATGGCGACGTGCGCTTCAGCGGTGTAGCCGTTCTTGGCCTGGGTCCACTGTTCATCGGTGAGGCCGGGGTTGAACTTGGGGGCCGTTTTGATGACTTCGACGGCTTCCTTGGCTAGCTTATCGGCACGGCCGAGCTTTTCTTCCTTATCAAAATCGAATTCCTTGGTGGTTTTGGCCAAGGCGGTAGCGATCATGATGCGGGCGTGGGCGGCGAGGGCGCTGGCGCCATCGGCCTCGATGGTGCGTTCGCCGAAGACGATGGTGTTGGTGGCATCGTTCTTCTCGTTATAGCTGTTGGTGATCATATAGAGCGCCAGACCCTTGAAATCGGTATCGGCGAACTTCTGCAACAGGTTATTGGCGGCCTTGATGCGGGAGTCGTTATCGGCGGCCTGGAACATGGCGTTCAGGGCGTCGACCTCTTTTTGGGACTTAGGCTGGGGCTGTTTGGCCTGAGCGAACAGCATAGCGGCTGCCAGGGAACCGGTAACGAGCCGCAGGAACAAATTCTTCAACATCTACTTCTCCTTTTTCTTTTCTGGTTGGGAAATCTCTTGCAGAGCTTTTTCGGCCGCCTTTTTGATGGCCGGGGGAATCCCTTTGACGGCGAGGGCCGCCTGGTAATACTCAACTGCCTTGTCCTGCTCGTTATTGACGGCCCACAAGTGGCCGAGGTTCACGTTGCTTAACGACCGGATTGTGTCGTCAGGTTCAAGATCGAGGACCTTCTCGAATAGTTTCACGGCGAGTTCGGGATCGCGCTGGAGGGCGGCGATGCGGGCGAGGCCGTAGTAGGCCTTGGCGTGGAGCGGTTTTTCGGGCGTCTCCTGGAGAGCGCGGAGGAAAACCGGCTTGGCCTCGGCGTACTTCTTGGCGCGGTAGAGATCTTCGGCGTCTTCGAGGGTTTTGAAGACGCCGGTGATTTCGGATTTCTGTTCGGTACGGGAGACTTTGATGGTCTTGGTCGTCCTGGCGGCGGCGAACTCGACCCCTTGGAGGCGCTTATCTTCTTTTTTCAAGTCGATGGCGGTGATCATGTCGGGGTAGTAGAGGCGCATGGAGACCTCCTGCTTCTCGTAGACGGCGAGGGCTTCGTAGAAGTAGGGCACCAGGATGAAGCCTTCTTTGAGCGCGAGGTCGACCATTTTTGGGCCCTCCGCTTTATTCATGCGGGCTTCGATGGCTTTAGCAAGGCAGGCGGTGGTGAGGAGTTGGAAGTCGTTTTTGTAGTATTCCTCAAGCGCCGGGGCGGCCTGGGCTAGGTCGATGATGGGTTTCTTTTTATCGAGGTGTTCGAGGTATTTGAACGAGAGCGGGTCCAGAAGATAGCGGATATAGGCGTAGCGGAGGTAGTCGAGCTGGGGCTCGGGGGTGGGGGTAAGGACGATGTAGTAATCGTCTTTGTACTCGCGGGTTTGGATCTGATTGGGGGGGCCGAGGAGTTCGACGAAGATCTGAAAATGCCGGCCGACGTAGCCGCTGGTGGGATTGCGGAGGTATGCGTTGACGTTCGAGATGGTCTTGATGAAGGGTTCCTGGTAGCCTTCGAGGAGCTTGTCGATGGCGGGCTGGGCTTCGGTCCAGAGCTTGTCGATTTCGGCTTCTTTGTGGAAGCGGGTGAGGAGGCGATCGAAGCCTTCGAGGGGGGCCAGATCGGGGGGCATTTCGTGGGCGGCGAACTTGTAGTTGAAGTTGGGCGGGCCGTCGACGGAGAGGGCGAAGGAGATGAAACGGCTTAGGTCGAGCGGGCGGCCGTTGACTTTACGGCGGTCCAGATATTCCTTGAGTTCTTTTACTGTCGCCAGATTGCGGGATTGGATGTGCTGGGTGACGGCGGCGCGGAGGGGGTGATTA
Organism: Candidatus Sulfopaludibacter sp. SbA3; assembly: GCA_945860645.1. Lineage (GTDB taxonomy): Bacteria > Acidobacteriota > Terriglobia > Bryobacterales > Bryobacteraceae. The sequence continues at coordinate 2,331 of CAMATG010000637.1, forward strand.
TTGGGGGATTGGGCGTCGACGTCGTAGCCGGCGGCATTGAGCGCGGCCATGACGGTGAACAGAGCTGGGCTTGCGTCCAACTGGCCCGGTTGGGCTGGTTTGGCCTGGGAATAGAGGATGGTTGCGCCGAGAGCGCATGCAAAAAATACGCGAAGCACCGATTCTGATTGTATCTTACCGGTTGTAGTGACAGGGGTTAATGGTTGGGGGGAGGAAGGTCGCGGGAATCGTCCCACGAGCCGCTCTCGTGGGCTCGGGGCATTCTAAGGAATCAGGTGCGGGGCGACGATGTCCATGAGCTCCCGGGACGTTATCACCTTGGTCTTCTTCCAGAACTTCGGGAAATGGCGTGGATTTCCAGTAACCAGATAATCGGCCTGGGCGGCATCCGCACACTCAAGAAAAATATTGTCGTCCGGATCCTTCGCCACCTGGAGGCGGCGCGACGGCTTTACCGAATGCGCATGGCTCACAATCAGCTGCATGAGTTGCTGCTGTAGCCCCTTGCGAATCTTGAACTCCGGCCGCGCCAGAATCTCACGATACTCGGCGACTACCGCCTCAGAAACGTACATGCGGGCGGGTTTGGTCATGGCTAGCAGCAACATTGTCCGCTGTGACCCGGCCGGCCTTAACGCCGCTGAAACGACGATATTCGTATCAATAACGAGGCGAAGCGGGATCATTCACGCTTTGATCTTTCGGCCCGGGTCGCTTTAATGACTTGGTCAATTTGACGCGATGAGAGTTTATCCGTACCCTTGCGTTGAGATTCTTCACCGATCGCCTTGAGCACTTCCGGTTCCGGAGAGGCAAGGCGTACGTAGTCGTGAATGCTAAGAAGTACCGCTCTAGGCGTGCCGCGCTTCTCGATGACCAGGGAGCGGTGCTCATCTTCCACACGGCGCAACAACTTGCCGAAACCGTTACGAACGCTCAGTGCGGAAACTACGATACTGTCGGCTTTAGCCTTGGCGGTTGTTTTCATGGGAGATACTCCGTTTCAACTGTCTGAACTGTACAGTTCATTCACAAGCGTAGCAAGCGCGGAGCGGAGGGTTGTGGACCCGCAGGGTTACCGCTTGGAGAAGACGATTTCAATGCCGCCGGTGATGCCGCGGCCGGGCATGGGGACGCCGATCACCTCTTGATACTTCGCGGCGGCGAGGTTAGTGAGTTGCAGGTAGGGCTGGACTCGGCCGCGCTGCCAGCTGGTGAACACGTCCCAGATGGCGTAGGGGGAGCGGCCGAGGCGCTCCATGGCGCCGACGCGACTGCGGGCGATGAAGCCTTTGCCCAGGGCCGCTTGCCAGGTGGCCAGGCCCGTGTGGCGGGGGTAGTTGAACACGTACTTTGACTGCAAGGCACCGAGGACGGTTTGGGCGCCGTTGAGCGCTGTATAGGACAGTTCGACGCGGTGATGGCGTTGGACGACCGTCGCCACCATGGCTTCGAAGCCGGTGAAGTTGAGGCTTTGGAAATTCGTGGCGCGCCAGAGGTCGGTGGGCGAGGAGCGGACGTAATCGATGCCGTCTTTTTCGCGGCGTTGGAAGACCGTGAAGGCGCCGCGCCAGGTGCCGGTGGCGTTCCAATCGAGCCCGCCTTCGTAGCTCCAGGCGCTTTCGGGGCGGAGGAGCGGGTTGCCGACGTTGCCGGGGTCGCGGTAGTAGAGATCCGTGTAGCTGGGGAGGCGGAAGGCGCGGGAGGCGCTGGCGCGGAGCTTGACGTGTTGGTTGAACCAGAAGCCGGCGCCGGCGCTGGGGTTGAACTGGTGTTGGAGATTTCGATAGATCTCTTCGCGGACGCCGATGTTGAGCGAGAAGCGTTTGAGGGCGCGGATATCGTAGGCGGCGTAGGCGGAGCCGCGGGCGCGGGAGTGGTTGCCGAGGTTGTTGCTGGCGATTGTGTCGTGGAGGAACTCGGCGCCGTAGTGGA
>CAMATG010000638.1 GCA_945860645.1 Candidatus Sulfopaludibacter sp. SbA3
GTTAACCAAGGAAGAGATCGCCGATGCCCGATTGACCAAGGACTGGGCCGCCATGGACCTGGACCGCACGGGGTTCATGGAAGAGCGCGATTGGAAAATGTATCAGCGGCGCCGCAAGGTGGTGAACGCCGTGAACGCGATTAAACTGGGCGGGCGGGGCGATATGACGGATAAGGCCGTCCAATGGCGTTACTATAAGTCGCTGCCGAATGTGCCGTCGCCGCTTTATTACGACGATGTTATCTATTTGACGAAGGAAGGCGGCATCATGACGGCGCTGGACGCCAAGACCGGGGCGGTGCTGAAACAGGCGCGGCTGACCGGGGCGCTGGGCGACTATTACGCGTCTCCGGTGGCCGCGGATGGGCGTATTTACGCCACTTCGCAGGAGGGAAAGGTTGTTGTGATCAAGCCCGGCAAGGAGTGGGAGATTCTGGCGGTCAATCCTCTTGGAGAGCCCGTCAATGCCACTCCAGCATTTGTTGATGGCCGTATCTTTATCCGTACACACGAACATCTTTTCTGTTTCGCGCAGCAATAGTATCTGGTACATGAAGCTCTATCTCTTACTTACTTCACTTACTCTGATAGCCGCCGACTGGCCGCAGTATCGAGGCGTGAACGCCCTTGGGGTGACGGCGGACCGGAACCTGCCCGTCGAGATGGGGCCGGAGAAGAACGTCGTCTGGAAGGCCGATGTGCCGCCCGGGCATTCGTCGCCGATCCTGTCCGGGCCGCGCGTCTTTCTGACGGCGGTGGATCTGGAGGCGCTGTTTACGATCGCGCTCGATCGGGCGACGGGTAAAGAACTGTGGCGGCGTGAGGCGCCGCGCCCGCGGAAAGAGTCGTTCCAGAAGACCAATTCGGCGGCCTCCGGGACGCCGGCGAGCGACGGGAAAATGGTCGTCGTTTTCTTTGGCGATTACGGACTGCTGGCCTATTCCGTGGAGGGCAAGCCGTTGTGGCAACTTCCGCTGGGCCCGTTCAACAACCAGAACGGCCACGGATCCTCCCCGGTGATTGTCGACGATATGGTGCTGATCATTTGCGATCAGGACACTGATTCTTATTACCTGGCGATCGATAAGGCGACGGGCAAAGTGCGCTACAAAGTGGAGCGGCCGGAGACGACGCGGGGCTATGCCACGCCGTCGGTATGGCGGCCGAAGAGTGGTCCGGCGGAGTTGATCGTGCCCGGGGCCTACATTACGACGGCGTATGAATTGAAGACCGGCAAGAAATTGTGGTGGGCCGGTGGGATGGCATGGCAGTTGAAGGGCGCGCCGGTGATCGTCGGCGACCGTATGTATCTGAACTCCTGGGAGAGTGGCGGCGATACGGAAACGCCGCCCGATGTGGAGGAGTGGACGGTGGTGGTGTCGAAGTTTGACCGGGACGGGGACGGGAAGTTGAGCGTGGAGGAGTCGGCCGGGGCTGGGCTGAAGAACGCGGCGGCGGTGGCGAACTACGACCTGAACCGCGACAGCTTCATGGACGAGCGCGACTGGGCGTTCCTGAAATTGCACCGTCAGGCTCAGAATTCGGTGATGTCTATTCAACTGGGCGGCCGCGGCGACATCACTCAAACGCATATTCGTTGGCGGTACCGGAAGTCGCTACCGAACTGTTCGACGCCGCTGGTGTACAACGGCGTGCTGTGGATGGTGAAGGACGGGGGCGTGATGACGACGTTGAATCCCGATACGGGCGAAGTGCTGAAACAGGGGCGGATTCCAAACGCGTTGGAGCCATACTGGGCGTCGCCGGTGGGGGCGGATGGGAAGGTGTATATGGTCAGCCAGGCCGGGAAGCTCTCGGTGTTCAAGGCGCAGGGAGACTGGGAAGTGTTGAAGGTGAACGATCTGAACGATGAGGTGTTCGCCACGCCCGCGCTCGGGGACAATCGGATTTACGTGCGGACACGGTCGACGCTCTATTGCTTCGGCTTGCCACAATAGGGGGATGCCGCAGCCGCCACGTTCTGTGCCGCTTGAATGGAGCCGCGTTCCCGACTCGGAGCAACGAGAGGCGATCCGCGCTTTTGGAGAGACCATGCGTACGAGGCGGACCGTCCGCGAGTTTTCCCCGGAGCCGGTGCCGCTGGAGCTGATTGAACGCGCGATTGCGATTGCCGGAACGGCGCCAAGCGGGGCCAATCAGCAGCCCTGGCAATTTGTCATCGTCAGCGACCCGGCGGTGAAGCGGGAGATCAGGCTGGCGGCTGAGGCCGAGGAGCGGGAAAACTACGAGCGACGGTTTCCACCGGAGTGGCTGCAGGCGCTGGCGCCGTTCGGTACCGACTGGCAAAAGGAGTTCCTGGAAGAGGCGCCGTACCTCATCGTCGTCTTCCGGATCGACTACGGGCTTTCCGCCGATGGCAGCAAGCAGAAGCACTACTATGTGAGCGAATCGGTGGGAATCGCTACCGGATTTCTACTGGCGGCGCTGCATGTAGCCGGGCTGGCGACATTGACCCACACGCCAAATCTGATGGGGTTTCTGGCGAAGATCTGCGGGCGGCCCGCCAATGAGCGGGCGTTTCTGTTGATTCCTGTAGGCTACCCGCGGCCTGGGGCCGTGGTTCCGGATATCTCGAAGAAGACAAGGGAGGAAATCTGTCTGGTTCTGCAGGCCCGCGCCGAGCACTAGTACCTTCGCTATGGTACGAAGGTTATGTGGGTACGTTTTTCGCCTAGACTTCGGGTATTTCCCTAATCTCAATATTTCCGGACTCGTCATACTATTGCATTAGCCGCAAGCAAGACGGCAAACAGAGCAACCGAGAGGAACGAGAATATGAAGCGGATTAAACAGATTGTTTTGATGGCCAAAGTTTGGCAGGACACGAAAGGACAAGACCTGATCGAATACGCGTTGATGGCGGGATTCGTCGCGGTTGCCGCTGGCGCCATCATGCCCGGCGTTTCCGACAACATCAGCCAGATCTTCTCGAAGATCAGCAGCTCCATGGGCAGCGCCGCCAGCCAGGGTTCGTAAGCGACCTCGTTTAGTTGACTTTGCCGGAACGGCGGATGTCCCACCCTACCCTTCTCCCGAGGGTATGCGAGTCGGACCTCCGCCGTTTCGCTTTTGGGATGCTGATGCGCGTGGGTCGGAGTTGTCTGATGTGGTTGACAGTACTTTCGTCCTAGCGGGAACGGATTTTTCTGAGTACGATTCTCAGGCTGTTCGCGTACTCCTGCTGATTTTACGGGGGACCGAATGCCTGTAACTTTGGAAGTGCAGCCGGGACAATAAGAACAAAGATGGCTGCAGGGAGAGGAACCAATAATATGAACCGTATCAAGAACTTTTTCGTGACGTTGCAGATCCTGAAGGACACCAAAGGTCAGGACTTGATTGAATACGCCTTGATGGCCGGCTTCGTGGCCGTTGCCGCGGGCGCGATCATGCCGGGCGTTTCCACCAACATCAGCCAGATCTTCTCGAAGATCAGCAGCTCGATGGGCAGCGCCGCCAGCCAGGGCTCCTAAGCTCTTACCGAATCCCAGGGATTCGCCGGATACGGCGGAGGTCCCGGTGTGGTCCCGCGAGCGCGGGCCGGCCGGTCCTCCGCCGTTTCGGCGTTTTACGGGGTGTTTACCGATGACTTTGCACGGCTGACTGGCGGGAGTTGTGCTTAGGGGGCGCCATTCGAGTCGAACTCGAACGGCGGCGTACGTTGGTCGCTGAGAGGTCGGCGGCGGTGTGGAGGTCTTGGCGGGGGAATCCGAACGGGCGCTGCGTGGCGGGCGTGGCGTGAGGCATCGCCTGTGGGGCAACGGGGGCGGGCTCTCACGGTGTTGGCTTGCCTTCCCAGGATTGCGATGAGCCGATTTCGCAGTACCTGGCCGGCCTTTCAAGGTCGATGTCGTTCGGCCTATCCGGGTTGGTATCGGTTGCCGCAGGCAGGCGCTTTTTGCGGGAACCTGGTTGCCACGACTGGCGCCTCTGTTTGAGCAGGGGCACGCCCGCAGTCCTGTTCCCCGTATTGAGGCCGGTGCTCGCGGCAGATTGGGTACGTCCCATGTGGCACGGGCGACCCACCATGCCGGGAAAGCACCGGCCACCGGCCCCTCCGGGTTAACGGGAACTATTCCTGCTGTTCACCGCTGGGAACTCGTGGGCCGGCCGCGTTGTAAGTATTTATATTTCAATGTGTTGGTGCTGCTGCCTCCGCGCCCAGCCAGTACGGAGTGCGTTTTAGTTTCAGTACTTTAGTTGGAATACTCCCCGAAAAATCTGAGAAATATCCA
>CAMATG010000639.1 GCA_945860645.1 Candidatus Sulfopaludibacter sp. SbA3
TGGGGGGCGTTTCGGGGTCCGTGGCGAAATATATTTTCTGGCGTCGGGTATATTTCCGCGGGGGAATCGTGTCCCTTCTTTAATGAGGGCCGGGAGCGCTATTTCCGTGAGCTGACCGCTGCGCGCGACGGTTGGAACAGAAACCACGAAAAGACGGATGGAGCCAAGGCATGATAGCAAAAGGGTTGATAGTCGCCATGATGGCGCTGGGAAGCGGAGCCGCGTTGACGGCACAGGAGCCGGTACTGGCGTGGGAGGCGACGAAGAAGTTCTCCTACAATATTGAGAGAGTGGGCGTGACGCCGGTGACGGCGAGTTCATGGACGGTGAAGGTGATCTTCTCCGTGACGAATCCGGCCCCGACGGCGGCGTTTCCGGACACATTCTGGGATATTAAGAATGCGCTGCCGGTGAAGAGCGGGAGTTTGCGGGTGTTGGTGGGTTGGGACGCGACGGAGTTGACGAACACGGGGAGCCGGGGGAATTTGAATCCGGTGGCAACGGCGGCGTCGAGCGTGGGGGCAGGCCTGCACGGTGGCGTTGTGTCCGGAGTTGGGCGGGACGCCCGTCGCGGGGCGGTATTTTGTGACGACGACGGTGGCGCCGATGGGCGTTGTTAGCAATGGGATTGCTGCGATGGAGGGGCGGCCGATTTGCCCGTTGACGGGGCCGGTGTTGCCGGGATGCCCGGTGGCCGGCGGGGTGGCGAAGGCGGCGAACATTCCGGTGAAGAGTGTGGTTAAGGAGTTTTCGTTTACGGGTGGGCCGGTGGCGGCGCGGCGGAAGATTGTCGACATTGCCAATTGCAAGAAGTGCCACCACGGCGGGAAGCATGGCGACACGGTGGTACCGCGGTTGAGCCTGCACGGGGCGAACCGGAACGAGGATTTGAAGTTATGCGTGATTTGTCATAACGCGAATCAGACAGATATTCCTTACCGGGCGACCGGGGCGGAGGTTTCGATCGATTTCAAGCGGATGGTGCATGGGATTCATGCGGGCGGATTCCGGAAGACGCCGTTGCAGATTGTGGGTTTTCAGGGGACGCTGTATGACTTCAGCACGGTACGGTTTCCGGCGGAGTTGAGTAACTGCAATAAGTGCCATGTGAACGGGAGTTATGCACTGCCGATCTCGGCGAAGGCGTTGGGCAGCACGGTGGACACGCGGAGCACGCAGGCGACGCCGACGGCGTTGCGGACGGTGGATGTGGACCCGTCGAATGATGTGGAGATTACACCGACGGCGGCGGTTTGTTCGGGGTGTCACGACGGGGCCGAGGTGCGGACGCATATGATCCGGACGGGCGGGGCATCGTTTGGGACGTATGCGGGGTCGGGGGTGGTGGAGAAGTGCGTGAACTGCCATGGGCCGGGAAAGTCGGAGGACGTGCGGCGGGCGCATGAGTTGAGCCGGTAGGTTGGGGCCGGGTCCGGTTTTTTGGGGGGTAGGGGAAGCCCGACGGGCACTTAGGAAAAAAATGACGTGACTGACAGTGCGCCGGGATAGACCGGCATGTAGTAGGGAATGAAAGAGTCCTACAGGAAAGGAGTAGCGCCCCATCTTTTCTATCGGTCTTGGGCCTCGAGTTTTGCGGGTGTCGTCGCGAGGCGGCAGTCGAAGCGTAAACAGAGGGATCAGTGGGCTGGGTATTGAGCTCCGAAAAACCAATCCGGGATGCCGACCTTGTTGTCAGAAAGGGAAGGCGAAACGAACACGGACACAAAGCTAGTCCGTCGCGCGATCCCGCGTAGTCGAAGACCCCATGCACGTTGAGAAACTACATGCACGAGAATCGGGAGACCTCATCGTTGACTGCTCCGATAACGGGCAGTCCGGCCGGAGAAGGCAAGAGCCGTAATGCCGGCGCGCACGGCGGTGAGGAGTCGGATGGTGTCGTAGTACCGATGAACCCTGCGAACAAAGCAATGGTGAAAACCGGAGCAGCGGAGTGGGGGGAGGGAAGGACGCCAACCAAGGAGGGCACGGGCCCGCCCTACAGGTTCCCCACACAGAGGGGGAGCAATTGTGTCCCACGGGTTGGTCGGTGTGCGTCGGAGCGATCCGGCGCCAAACATCCAAGGAAGGAGCCGGTAGCGGCAATGCCGCTCGTACGGATCTGTGCGGGGGGCGGGTTGTGAGGCTCGTCCCTACCGCGACCGGGTTTCAGACGGATGCCTTGCTGATGGCGCGGGCGGCGTCGATGGCCAGGACGGCGGCGTGCTTGGATTCGTTGGGGAGGCCGTCGAGGAGTTGTTCGAGGTGAAGGGCCGTCAGGGCGGCTAGTTCGGGGAGGGTCTTGCTGGTGGCCCATTCGGCTAATGCTGAGCCGGCGGCAATCGAGGCCGTGCAGCCCTTGGCCTGGAAGGCTGCCTGGGTGATTTTGCCGTCCTCCACCAAGACGCTGAAACGGAGTATGTCCCCGCAGATCGGGTTCATCACCTCTACCTGTCGCGCTGGCGCGGGTAGTACGCCGACACATTTCGGATCGCGAAAGTGTTGTAAAAGTGTCTCGCTATACATGCGATAATTTCGTATCTCTGTTTTCATTCTATTGTAAGCCCACGCATGCGCCTTGACCCGAAGACCGTTCACGCTCCTGAGATCGGTCCTGTGTGGCTGAACTCGGCTCCCCTTACCCTGCGACAGTTGCGGGGTCGCGTTGTCCTGGTGGATTTCTGGGACTTCACATGCGTGAACTGTATTCGCACGCTGCCGTACATTCGCGAATGGCACCGGCGGTATGAGCCGTTGGGATTGTCGGTAATCGGGATCCATGCGCCGGAGTTCTATTTTGGCCGGGCGCCGGAGATCTTGGAGCAGGGGATTGCCGAGTTCAATCTGCCGTATCCGGTGATGCTAGACAACGACTATACGGCATGGAAGACGTTTGCGAATAAGTATTGGCCTTCGAAGTACCTCATCGATACCGCAGGTTATATGCGGTACTTCCACGCGGGGGAAGGGGCGTACGAGGAGACGGAGTTGGCCATCCAGGAACTGCTGCGGGAGCGGGACCCGGCGGTGGTGGTGCCGCCGCCAATGGCGTTGCTGCGGCCGCTGGATGCGCCGGGCGTGATGGCGTTCTGCCAGCCGCCGACGCCGGAGTTGTATCTGGGGCACAAGCGCGGCCGGATTGCGAATGCCGGCGGTTTTGTGGAGGAGAAAGACCACGCTTATGCGATGGGCGCGGGGCCGTTGGAGGATATACCTGAACTGGGTGGGGCGTGGCATTCGTTGGGGGACTGTGTGCAGTCGGCTGGGGTGGCGGGGGTTTGCGTGATTTACTCGGGGGCGGAGGTGAATCTGGTGGCCTCGCCGACGGGAGCGAGCGGGTTGGCGCAGTTGGTTGTGCGGCGCAATGGGGCGCCTGTGGGGCTGGAATGGCGTGGGGATGACATTGAGGTTCGGGGCGATGGGGAGACGGTGGTTTCCGTGAGCCGGCCGCGAATGATATCGTTGATTCGCGGTAGGGAGTACGAGCAGGCAATGTTAGAAGTATTTTGCGCTGTCCGGGGCGTCCAACTGTTTGCATTTACCTTTGGCAGTTGCCTGGAGGGCGCGGCGTGAAACGGCATGAGATCCGGGTGGTGGCAGGTGTCATCGAACGTGACGGGATGGTGCTGGTGGGGCAGCGTCGGGCGGGGGATCGCTTTCAATACAAGTGGGAATTTCCTGGCGGGAAGATTGAACCGGACGAGGATCCGAAAGAGGCGCTGGCGCGGGAGTTGCGGGAAGAGTTGGGGATTGAGGCGGAGATTGGCGAGGAGATGGCGCGCTACGAGCACCAGTATCCGGGTAAAACCGCGATTTTGTTGATCTTTTTGCGGGTACCGGCGTTCACGGGGGTGCCGGAGAACCACGTGTTTGAGAGTATTCAGTGGGTGGACCGGGAGCAGTTACCGGGGATGGATTTCCTGGACGGGGATGTGGATTTTGTGCGGCGGCTGGCGCGAGGGATGTTCCGGATGGCGGCGGGGGGGTAGGTTGTTGGTTACCAGGGGCCGGTGATGGTGACGGTTTCGACTACCGGCGGTTCGATGCCTTCGGCGGCGCGTATGCGGAGGGTTTCGGGGCCGATTTGTTCCATTGTGGACTTGTAGTAGCGGGCGAGGTTGGCGAGCCGTTTGTGGACCCGAAGCCAGGGCGTAAGCGACTTCTGCTGGACAAGTTCGGTGATGCAGTGACCCATGGCGCCGCCGCCGCAGTTCACCCAAAGAATGACTTCGTAGCCGGCAATGGTGCGGCGGT
>CAMATG010000640.1 GCA_945860645.1 Candidatus Sulfopaludibacter sp. SbA3
TTGGAGACCTCCAGAGACTGCGCCGTCTCTTCCGCCGTGAAGCCGAAGAAGTACCGCAACTCCACCGCCCGCACCTTTCCCGCGTCCATTACTTCCAGTTCGTCGAGCGCCGCTTCCAGGTCCAGCGTCGATGCCTCGCTCCCAGGCCCGACCCACGCTAACTCTGCATTCAGCGGTAAGTGCTCTACGTCCGCACTCCGCTTGGCGGACTTCGCCGCCCGCGCCTGATCGGCCAGCAGGTTGCGCATAATCCGCGCGGAGAAGGCAAAGAAGTGCCGCCGGTCGGTCAGCTTCACCCGGTCGAGCTCCAGCAGTTCCACGAACAGCTGTCCGACCAGTTCCGTCACTTCCAGCCCCGCGCTGGCCAACCCTCGCCGCACATAGGCGCCCGCCACCGCGCGCAATTCGCCGTAGACCAGCGGCGTCAGGTCATCCATCGCTGACCGGTCGCCACCACTCCACCGTTCCAGCAGCACTGTTACTTCGCCCGGAGCCATTCCTGTGTTACGAGCGTATCAGAAGTTTTGCAACTGTACGGAAGCCCGGCAGATCGAGTTGGCCTTCAAGCGGATAAAATCGGTCTTGGGGCTCGGGCGCCTGCTAATACAGGACCCGGAGTGTTGCCATGCCGGGTTGCACGGGAAGCAATTCACGAGTTTGCTCGTAGCGCGCATGATCGGGGCCGCGAGAAAGCTTCCCCCCGGGGGAAACGAATTGGATGCCCCGCCGGAGCAGGTGGCAGGGAATCGGCATTTTGCGAACCGGGCGATGGCGCTGGATCTGTTAGAGGCTACTGAGATCGGCCGGGAGCCGATATGCGGCGCCAGCGACGGCCGTTGGACGATAGAGGATAGAGCTGTTTGCCGGTGTTTCTGCGTCGCAGTGGTCTGGCGCGCGGACGCGGTTCCCGTTGACGAAGCGGGATTCGATCCGTTCCTGCCTGTTTTCAGGGTGCGGTTGCGGGGGCAGGAGGTACGCCTTCGGGCTTACGAGAAGAAGAGAATTGCGCTAGAACATCACCTTCAGAGACAGCTGCCAGTTGCGGCTATCGCCGGCGGTGCCAGTGATGCGGCCGAAGGCGGTGTTGGTGGTGGCGGTGTTTGGGGCGTTGAAGTTGGTGTGGTTCCAGGCGTTGTAGGCATCGGCCCGGAACTGGGTTTTCAGTGACTCGCGAATGGTGAAGTTCTTGACGATGGAGAAGTCCCAGCTGCGCTGGCCGGGGCTGCGAACGCCGTTGAGCCGGAGGGGGAACTGGCGGAAATTGGAAGCCAGTTGCTGGTTGGCGTTGCGGTTGAAGCCGGCATCGGTATTGAACCAGCGATCGACGTTGCGCTGATCGGCAGGCAGGTTGATGTTGTTGATATCGCCATTGAAGATGGCGTTGCCGAAGCCCATGGGACCGCCGGACTGGAGGGCGACGACGGCGCCAAGCTGCCAGCCGCCGAGGATGAAGTTGACGGGCGCGGGAAGGGCGGCGCCGAACTTGCGGCCTTTGCCGACGGGGATTTCCCAAATGCCGGTGGAGGCGATGCGCTGGGTGCGATCGAAGCTGGAAACCGATTCATAGGGGAGGGGGTCGGCGGAGTTCATGAATTCCAGGGCCTCCATGGTTTTGGACCAGGTGTAGGCGAGCTGGAAGGTGAAGCCCTGGAGGAAGCGGCGTTCGGCGCGGACCTGGAGGGAGTGATACCAGGAGTAGCCGATGGGTAATTCGATCGAGATGTCGCCGAACTGGGGATAGGGGCGGAGAAGGTTGGCGCGGCTGATGTTGGCGCCGTAGATGGGGTTGGTGCCGCGGAAGGGGTTGGGGAACTGCTGGGAGAGATAGTCGACGCGGGCCTGGTCGCGGGAGGCGGAGCGGCTCAGGTATTCATTGGGGGTGGCGTTGATCTGCCGTTCGACATCGAGGCGTGTGCCGCGGTTGGCGACGTAACCGGCGTCGAGGAGGAGCTGGCCGGGGAGAACGTGTTGGAGGCCAAGGGACCAGCGTTGGGCGTAGCCCTGGAGGTTGGGCCGGAAGTAGGTGGTGAGGGATTGGCCGAGATTGGTTTCCAGACCGCCGGCGGTGCCGCGGGGCTGGAGGAGGCCGGAGGGGAAGGGGTTGGCGGTGGTGGCTACATAGGAGAGGCCGTTATCGAGAGAGGCCTGGATGGGGGTGGACTGGGCGAAACCGGTTTGGAGCGGGAGGATGGTGTTGACGCCGAGGGTGTTGAAGAAGATGCCGTAGCCGCCGCGGAGAATGGAATCCTTGGCCAGTTGCAGCGCGAAGCCGATGCGCGGCATGAAGTTGTTCTTTTCGCCGAGGAAGGGGCTGCGGTTGGAGCCGCTGACCCAGGTGGGGCCACCGAGGGCGCGGAACTGGGCGGCGGGGATTTCGGGGATGGGGTTGCGGGCGTAGTTGACGCGGGCGGCGGCATCGATGGGGTTCGGGGTGGAGCCGTCAAATTCGGACTGGAGGCGATTGTAACGCTCGTTGATGGGTGTTTCGAGCTCGTAGCGGAGGCCGAGGTTGAGGGTGAGGCGTTTGTTGACCTTCCAGTCGTCGTGGATGTAGAGGCCGAAGTACTTGTTCTGGAGAGCGGAGCTGGCGGCGACTTCCATGGAGCCGGCGGGAACGCCGAGGAGCATGGAGGCGAGGTCCTGGCCGATGGGAGCGGCGGGGGAGTTGTCGAGGGGCCCGCGTGTGAAGTTAGTGTTGAAAGACAGATCGGGCGAGACGCCGATGGGGCGGCGGTTGTTGAAGCTGCGATAGACGCGGAACTCCGGGCCGAAGCGGATGGAGTGATTGCCGCGGAGTTTGGTGACGTTGGCGGTGAAGGAGTGGGTGAGGGAGGAGTTGACGCCATCGCCGGGGTCTTCCCAGGTGGAGAGTTGCGAGTAGGCGCCGGGGGAGATGCGGGGGAGCGGGGCCTGGGACTTATCGGTGAGATTGACGAGGGCGGGGCTGAAGCCGAGGGCGGCCAGGTCCGTGCCGCGGGATGTACGGTACTGCCACCATTTGGTGGAAGTGAAGCCGTAGCGGAGGTTGAGAACGGTGGTGGGATTGAGGACGATGACGTCATCGAGGGCGGCGCCGCGATTGGGGCGGAACTGGTTGATGCCGTTGATGTCATTCAGGAAGTCGTGATTCTTGTCTTCCTTCCAGAAGTCGTAGTGGACGCGGAGAAAGACGCGGTGGTTTTCGCTGATGGCGTGATCGAGGCGGAGGAGAGTGGAGGTGGTTTTCTGGATGGCTTTTGGGGAGCTGAAGTAGTTGTTCCGGCCGTCGGCGGTGGCGGTGTTGGGGGAGTTGGGAAGCGGGTAGAGATTGGTGAGATTGACGCCGAGGGAGTCGAGGCGGGAGCGCGGGATGATGTTGCCGGGGAAGGCGGTGCGGGCGAAGCGGCCGCCGGCGGCGGGAGTGGTGGAGCGGGGATCGTAGATGGCGTAATTGGCGTTGGTGAGCGGGAGGAGGGCGGAGAAATCGCCATTGCGCTGGGCGGCGGTGGGGACGGTGCGGCTGAACTGCGTGGGGACACCGAACTGATTGCCTTCGTAGGCGAAGAAGAAGAAGGAGCGGTTTTTGCCGGAGTAGAGTTTGGGAAGGGTGAGGGGACCGCCGAGGGAGAGGCCGTAGCGATTGTCCTGATAGACGCCTTTTGGTGTGTTGTTTTTGTTGTTGAAAAAGTTGGAGGTGTCGAGCGAAGAGTGGCGGAGGAACCAGTGGGCTTCGCCGTGATACTCATTCGTTCCGGAGGCGGTGGAAACGTTGACGACCGAGCCCATGGTGTGGCCGACGGAGGCGTCGTAGGCTGACGTTTGGATCTTGAATTCGCGGACGGAGGAGGCGGGCGGGGCGTAGGCGACGCGGGCGTAGCCGCGGCCGCGGTCGGCGGCGGTGTTGGAGATGCCGTCGATTTGGAACTCGTTGTTGTAGCGGCCGCCGCCGTCGGCGGCGAAGTCGGAGGTGGCTTCCGGGGCCATGGATTTGCGGAGGCGGAGGTTGGTGGTGTTGGCGACGCCGGGGGCGAGGAGGGTGAGTTCGAGGGGGTTGCCGCCGCGCTGCGGGAGATCCTGGATGCGGCGCTGGTCCATGACGAGGCCGAGGGAGGAGGAGGCGGTTTCGAGTTGGGGCGTGGAATCGTTGACGACTACTGATTCGGAGACGGAGCCGACTTCGAGCTGGATATTGAGTTCGACGGTTTCCGAGACGCGGACTTCGACCTTGGGGCGGGAGAAGGATTTGAAACCGGTCTGTTCGAC
>CAMATG010000641.1 GCA_945860645.1 Candidatus Sulfopaludibacter sp. SbA3
GAGAAAGCCGCGCCGTTTGAATGGAAAAAGGCCGTCGTCTTCCCTTCCACGCCGAAGCTCAAGTACTCTGACTTACGCAACTAAGTACTAGACTGAAGGGGAACCTATGAGAATCCGCGTGATTGTTCACAAGGCCGAAGAGGGAGGGTTCTGGGCTGAGGTGCCTTCGATACCCGGTTGCGCGACCCAAGGCGAGACCATGGAGGAGATCGAAATCAACGTCCGTGAGGCCATTGAGGGGTGCCTTTCCGCGGACATCTAGGAGCCTCTACTCCAGTTGGACGATCAGGTGATCGAACTAGCCCTGTGACACCCCTTTCGGGCAAGTAGTTGGCCAGACTGGTCGAATCCAAAGGCTGGACCCTGCTACGGGTCAGCGGTAGCCACCACATTTACTCAAAACCCGGAGTTGCGGTTCGTCTCTCCATTCCCTACGCGGTTCGAGCAAACTCAAATTTGGCTTGCAACGCCATCTAATGAAGCTCGCCGGACTGCCCCTTGACAACTAGTTCGCCTCGCATGGCTAAACAAGAATACGGATCCAAAGTGCCCACTCGCGGCCCCGAAACGCCGGAGAGGAAGATCAGCGAAGCGACCAAAAAGGCATACCGCAAACGGGACCGCGCGCTGGGCCAATCGGAGGACGCCCCACAACTGCCCCCCCGGCTACTGGGCCGGCGCCTCCATCGGCAAGTACTACCGGCCCCTCAAGACGCAGATCTCCCTCCGCATTGATAACGAAGTGCTGGATTGGCTGAAGTCCAAGGGCGAAGGGCATCTAACCCGCATCAACGAGATCCTCCGCGAACGAATGGCCAGCGAGCGCTGATCCCCTCCAACCCTACAACCGTGCCGCCGGATACACGTATAGTCCCGCGGGCTGTACGGACTCACCTGCAAATGCATCCGTCGCATCGCCGCCTGCCAATCCCCACCCACAACTTCCTGATAAACTACCCACCCATGAGACCCCTGCTGTTCATCGCCATTTCCCTCCTCGCCAACGCCCAAAACTGGACCCCCCTCTTCGACGGCAAAACCATGAACGGCTGGACCCCCCGCGCCACCTTCTCCGCCCCCGGCACCGGCGACTGGAAAATCGAAAACGGCGCCATCGCCTGCGGCGGCACCCAGTCCGGCTGGCTCTCTACCAACGCCTCCTTCAAGGACTTCCAACTCCAGCTCGAATTCAAAGGCCCCGCCGACATCAACAGCGGCGTCTTCCTCCGCTCGCAAAAGGAAGGCCAGCCCCACGAAACCGGCTACGAACTCCAAATCTGGGACATGCAGCCCGCCGGCTATCTCACCGGATCGCTAGTCGGCTCCGTCAAAGCCCCGCCCGCGCCCAAGATCAAGGCCAACGACTGGAACCACTTCGACATCACCGCCAAAGGCGACCACTTCCTGGTCAAACTAAACGGCAAAACCATCCTCGACGCCCACGACTCCAAACACACCGAAGGCACGATCGGCCTCCAGTGCCAACCCAAACAGCTCATCTCCTTCCGCAACATCCGCATCAAGGCCCTGAAGTAATGACCCGCCGCGCCGCCATTCTTCTAACGGCCACCGCCGCCGCCCAGCCCAGGAAACTCACCGCCGGCGAGATCATCGCCCGCATCCAAAAGCAGGTCGCCGTCCCCTGGCGCGCCGAAACCGTCGACACCCTCAAATCCGGCACCATGGAAACCCCGGTCACCGGCATCGCCACGACGTTCATGTCGACCCTCGAAGTGTTGCAGAAAGCTGCTGCCGAAGGCAAGAACATGGTCATCACCCACGAACCCACGTTCTACCAAGGCGACGACAACACCCGCGACACCGCCACCGACCCCACCGTCCTCGCCAAAAAAGCCTTCATCGAAAAGCACAACATCGCCATCTTCCGTTTCCACGACCACTGGCACATGCGCCGCCCCGACGGCATCCGCGAAGGCATGATGAAGGAGCTAGGCTGGCAACCCAGCCAAACCCACAACACAACCCTGAAAAACCTAGCCGCCGACGTAAAAGCCAAACTAAAAATCCGCGCCATCCGCGTCATCGGCGACCCGAACCAACCCATCGCGAAGGTAGCACTCAGCCCCGGCTATGCGAATCTCGCCGGAGCCATCCGCGCCCTGGCAACGGCGGACGTATTGGTCCTAGGCGAAGCCCGCGAATGGGAAGTCTACGAATACGTGCAGGACCAAATCGCGAGCGGCGCGAAGAAGTCGCTAATCGTCCTAGGCCACGCCGTCAGCGAAGAAGGTGGCATGAAGGAATGCGCCGCGTGGCTCAAAACCTTCATCCCCGAACTCCCCATCGCCCACGTCCCCGCCGGCGAACCCTTCTGGACGTTGTAATGGAAATTCAAATAGAAGAGTTGCCCGAAGGCCTGTTTCTAGCCACTTCTCACGAATTGCCCGGCCTTGTGGCACAAGGCCGAACCGTTGCCGAAGCGCTGGAGATCGCCCGCGACGTCGCCCGGAAACTTCTCGATGCCAAGCGCGACCGAGGCGACCTACCCTCCTGCACGCTCTAGTCCCAGCCCCGCTCGCAGCGATACCTCCCACGGGGACACCCGCGGGCCGCAGGCCGGGTGTCCCCAGACGCCGCACCCGCCCGCTCCCGTGCGCTAGCATCAAAACCATAGCGACCCTACGTCCACTGGCTTAGCCGCCTCGAAGCAAACCTCCGCGATATCCACGAACACCTCACCGCTCAATGACCAAACTCGTCACCACCACCCTCGCCGAATCCCCGCTCACTCCCACCCAAAAACGCCAGCTCGCCAAAATGGCCAACCTCCCCGACGAAGCCATCGACCTCACCGAAATCCCCGAGCTCACCGAAGACTCCTTCAAAAACGCCATCAAGAACCCCTACTGCCGCCCCGGCAGCCAAGCCCGTGTTCCCGATGCGCTTCAAGCTAAAATAAAACCATGACGACCGCACGTTACGTCCACTGGCTGGACAATCAAATGTGGCTCGGCTACTTCGAGGACTACCCTGATTACCTCACACAAGGTGAGTCCCTCGCTGAGCTCGAAGAGAATCTTCGAGACCTCTATCGCGATCTCACCAGCGGCGAGATTCCTGGCATCCGAAAGGTTTCCGAACTCTCCGTAGCATGAAACGGATCGATCTGATTCGGAAGATCGAAGACCAGGGCTGCGTCTTGATACGCCACGGCGGCAATCACGACTGGTACCGGAATCCCCAAACGGGAGTTTCCCAACCGGTTCCCCGCCATAGGGAAGTCAGTGAGCTCCTGGCCAAGCACATCATCAGGAAACTCCAATCCTGATTCCCACCCAACCGCCCCCCGCTCCCAATCACGATAGAATAGTAGTTTGAGTAGAATGTCTCCCCGTATCCGTTCCACCACGGTGCTTGCCGTCCGCCGGAACGGCAAAGTTGTCATGGCCGCCGATGGGCAAGTCACCCTCGGCAGCGAAGTTCTCAAGGCCAACGCCCGGAAGCTCCGCCGTCTCTATAACGGCAAGATCCTCTCCGGTTTCGCTGGCTCCACCGCCGACGCCTTCTCCCTCTTCGGCCGCTTCGAAACGAAGCTCGAACAGCACAACGGCAAGCTCGACCGCGCCGTCGTCGAACTCGCCAAAGACTGGCGAACCGACAAAGTCCTCCGCCACCTGGAAGCTCTCCTCCTCGTCGCCGACCTCGAGAAGACCTACATCCTCTCCGGCAACGGCGACGTCATCGAGCCCGACGAGGCCTTCGCCTCCATCGGCTCCGGCGGCCCCTTCGCCAAAGCCGCCGCCCTTGCCCTCTACGAAAACACGGAACTCTCGGCCCGCGAAATCGCCGAAAAGTCCATGACCATCGCCGGCAATATCTGCATCTACACCAACCTCAATGTGATTTACGAGGAACTCGGCTAATGGTCATCTACCTGCCCTCCCAGCATGGCAACGGCGCCGAAGAGACGCCCCTGCTGGATGAATTGACCCCCCGCGAAATCGTTCGCGAACTCGATAAATACGTCATCGGCCAGGCCGATGCCAAGAAAGCCGTCGCCGTCGCGCTCCGCAACCGCATGCGCCGCCAACGGCTCGATCCCGACATGGCCGAAGACGTCATGCCGAAAAACATCCTGATGATCGGCTCCACCGGCGTCGGCAAAACCGAAATCGCTCGCCGCCTCGCCAAACTCGCCAATTCGCCCTTCCTCAAGGTCGAAGCCAGCAAGTTCACCGAGGTCGGCTACGTCGGCCGAGACGTCGAATCCATGAT
>CAMATG010000642.1 GCA_945860645.1 Candidatus Sulfopaludibacter sp. SbA3
TAAACACCACCCACACCGCAACACCCCCCTCCGCGGACATACGTGCCGGAGGGAGCGCAGCGACCGTAGGCCGTGTGTCCCCCAAACCCACAACTCGCCCGCAATCGAACGCCAGGGAGGCGCCATCGACGGACTCAAGTCGCCTCCGCACTCCGCGCCGCCCCGCACTCTGTCCAATCCAATACCGCCATTGCCAAAAAGCCTTCGCTCTCCATGCAACAATGAGCAAAATGAGCCAAGAACTCTCCGCCAAAGTCTGGAAAGAAGGCGACTGGTACGTTTCGCAGTCCCTCGAAGTGAACGTCGCCAGCCAAGGCGAAACCGAAGAAGAAGCCCTAGCCAACCTTAAAGAAGCCCTCGAACTATACTTCGAGCCGCCCTGCGCTACCCGTTGACCGCAGCATCCACGCCCCCACCGCCCAACCCATCAACCCAACAGGCACAAACCCGGTATACCAAAGCGGCGCCACCGCCACCCCCAAACTACCCCCAAAAAAACACCGCAAAAAAGATCCCGCGTCGCCGCCAACTCCACCCCTCCATCCGCCCACCCACCCAATACCAAAGCACCGGAACGAGCAAAAGCGCCAACGTCATTTCCGCCGTCTCGTTCCAGCCATCCCACAACATCACAATGCCGCTCGAAGCCGGCACACTCCCAATCAACGCCGGCAAATTCACCACAACCGCAAGCTTAAACGGCCAAGGCCAAACATGGTACGCCGCGGTAGAATCCCCAAGCGTCCCGCCAAAAAACGGTTGCTTCAAAATCTCCGCACGCTGCCAAAGCCCAATCCCGCCGCTGACCGCCGCCAACAAAAACTGCCCAACAGCCAGCCCTCACCGAAAGCCCAATTAATTCAGCCGCGCACTAGCCGACAACATCTCCAACGTCACATCCTCCAACGCATTCTCATGCGTCGCCTCCAACCGCACATGCGCCCGGATCCCCGCCTCGTGCGACTGCTTCCACATCTCCGTGCACACGCACCACGAATCCCCCGGCTTCAACCCCGGAAATCCCCACTGCGGACGCGGCGTAATCAAATCGTTCCCGATCGACGCCTGGTGCAGCAAAAACTCCTCCGTCATCGTCACGCACACATGGTGCTTGCCAATATCGTCCGGCCCCGTATTGCACTTCCCATCCCGGTAAAACCCGGTCAACGGATCCGTACAACAAGTCTGCAAAACACCGCCCAGAACATTCTTCACCATATCTCTTCAAGGTAGCTCAAACGGGTCCGGACACGCCGGAGAAATGCTCACCGCAATTTTCCACCCCGCCATCTCGCGCGACGCCTGGAACCACCGCGCCCGGCTGTGCCACTGCGCCAGCCCATAAATCATGCAGTGCAGCGCGTCCACCCAAGCCATCAACATCGGATGCTCCGCATGCCGCAGCAACAACGCCCCCTCCAACTCCCGCACCCGCCGCACCTGCCGCGTATGCATATTCGCCACCCACTTAAACGCCTCCCCCGCGTCGTCCCCAAACTCCCGCATCACACAGTCCACCAACGCCCCGTGCCCAATCAATTCCCGCCCAATCGCCACACAATCCGCCGCCGCCTCCATCAACTCCCGCACGTCCACCTCCGCCGGCAACGCCCATCCCAACTCGTATTCCAACAACGCCACCAACGCCTCCACCCGCATCTCCGCCCGCCGCCGCCTCAAATACTCGCCAATCGGCACCCCTGCCAAATCCCCCCCGCGAACCCCGCAAGCCCACTCCGCAAACCGCTGCGTAATCACAACCGCCCGCTCCCCATCCGCAAACGGAAACGCCCAATTCGCCCCCAACCCCACCTCCAGTTCCCGCGCGCACCGCCCGCCCATCCGCGCCTCCACCAGCTTCCCCAGCTCCACCGCCATCGGATTCGGCCGCGCCGCCCAGCTCTCCGGATAGTGCAGCGTCACACTGCACCGCCGCACCCGCAAAGGCGCCAAACGAACTCGCGAAATACCAACTGCCGCTGCACTCATGCGAAAGAGTGCAGTCACCCGCCAATATGTATCAACAAAAATTACTTACCCGTATCCCCCACAAAAACAAATGGCGCCCAGAAGTACGGATGCCGCCACGCCCGGTTCCCGCCCTGCGCCAGTGAAACCTTCGCCCGCCGCAACGCCTCAGCTCCTCCCACTCCCGCCTTCATCCCCGCATAAAACGCCTTCATCAGCTCCGCCGTCGCCGCGTCATTCACGTTCCATAAACTCACCACCATCCCCTGCGCCCCCGCGTACAAAAACGCCCGCGACAGCCCCACCACCCCTTCCCCGTCCAGCAGCTTCCCCAACCCCGACTGGCATGCCGACAACGTCACCACATCGGCATTCAGCTTCAACCCGAAAATCTCCCGCGCCTGCAAGAACCCGTCCTCATCCAGCCCCTGTCCCAACACCAATCCGCTCCGCCCCGGCGCGGCCTCGTCGAAGTACCCATGCGTCGCAAAATGCACATACCGGTACAGACCCAAATCGGCCCCCTTCACCTCCCCCTCTCCCGCCTCGGCGCCCACCAACGCCCGCGCCCCGCCGAACATCCCCCGAATCGCCGTAGCCTCCGCCCGCGCATTCGGCAACTGCGTAAACGAGAAACCCCGCTCAGCCCCCACCCCGCCCGTCAACACCGGATCAGCTACTGCCAGTAACGTTCGCTCCGGGGCCTTCCGCGCCCGTCCGCGTTTCTCCAGCGCCGCCAACGCCGCCGCCGACGGAGCATACGAAACCCGATACTTCGCCAGCATCCCCGGCAGCGCCTCAAACGGCAGATAATGCAGTCGCCCGTCCGGCACAATCACAACTCGCGTCTTCCCCCGCAACGCCCCTTCTAACGGTCCCACGACCAGTCCGAAAACCCGCGCCGCCTCCGCCGAAAACGCCGTCATCG
Source organism: Candidatus Sulfopaludibacter sp. SbA3 (assembly GCA_945860645.1). Classification (GTDB taxonomy): domain Bacteria; phylum Acidobacteriota; class Terriglobia; order Bryobacterales; family Bryobacteraceae. Next base: position 2,897 of record CAMATG010000642.1, read on the forward strand.
ATCGTCCCGCCGTCAACGCATTCACAGGCTTTCCCATCAACTCCCGCAGCGCCGTCACCCGCGACTCAATCGCCCCCCTCCCGGCCAAGGCAAAACTCTTCACCCCCGCCGCTGTCACCACCCACGCATGCGATTCCTTTTCCCCCAACGAATACTCGATCAATGCCGTGTCCCCCGCCAGCACCGGTTGCTCCACCACCGCCCCCGCCCCCGAGGTTTTCGAAAACTGCGTCCTGTAGACTTCCCAATCCATCTCCGCCTTCGCCAGTTCGCCCAGCAACACGCTCCGCCGCTCCGCCGAAACTCCCTCCCGGAACAGCTCTCTCTGGACCCTCGTAATCGCCCCCACGATCTCCGCCGTCTTCCCATTCTCCGGAACCGCCGTCGCACCCGTTCCGGCCTCCGTCAACATCTCCGCCAGGCTCCGCGCCCGCGCCCGCTCCGCCACCCAATACGCCCGCTCCCCATACCCCAACGCCATCAGCAGCCGCGTATGCCGCCGCACCCTTCCCGCCCCCGTCGCACCCGCCGCCGCCCGCAGCGTCTGGTCGCCAATCCCCGCTCGCATCTCCTCGCTCGCCGTCGCCAACTCTTCCATATATCCCACCGCCGCCAGCAACTGCCCCTCCGCCTCGGCCAACTCCGCCATCCCATCCAGCGCCCCAACCCGCACCTGCTTCGTCCCCGCCTTCGCCAGAGCCTCCTCCAGCAACGGTCGCGCCGCCGCCGTCTTCCCCTGCCGCAACTGCAGCGTCCCCGCGCAAATCTGCGCCTGCTGCAATCCCACACTCGGGCTCACCTTCCGGTTCAGCGTCACCGCCTCCTCCGCCACCGGCCCCGCTCGATCCCACTCCTTCGCCTCCACCAGTCCGTAGCACAGCCCCACCAGCGAGTTCCCCAGCGTTAACTGGTTCCCCAGTTTCCTCGCAAACGCCACGCTTTCTTCCAGATTCCCAACCGCGCCCTTAAAGTCCTTCAACCCCATCTGAATCCCCGCCAATCCAGCCAGTACCCCCGCCAGCGATTCCGTCGCACCCAACTTCCGCGCAATCCCCGCCGCCCTATCCAAAAATTGCCGGGCCAAATCCAGCTCCCCGATCGCCAGATAGGTCCGTCCCAATGACGATGACGCGCCAAACTCCCTCGCCACGCTCCCCGTCTCCTGCGCCATTCGCAGGACTTCCGAACAGACCTGCAGCGCGGCCTGATAGTCCCGGTTTGCCATGTGGAGTTCCCCCAGCCCCAACCGCGCGATCATCTCGTTTTCTTTCATCCCCGTCCGCTGATGCAGCGCAATCGCCAGACGCTGATTCCGCTCCGCCTCCGCCAACAGCCCC
>CAMATG010000643.1 GCA_945860645.1 Candidatus Sulfopaludibacter sp. SbA3
CCCGTTGGAAAAGTCGCCGGTTCCGGCGCGCCGGAACAACAACACCCGATTGTGGGAAAGATCGGAAGCCAGCAAGTGCCCTTCCACCGTGAACGCCAGGCCATACGGCCGCGCCATGTTCCGCTGCGTCGGATCGGTAATTTTGATATTGAAGCTGGACTGCCCGATCACCAGATTTGCCCGTTGCCCGAACTTCTGGGCCTGTTCGAACGGTCGCGCGAATCGCAAAATGCGTCCGTTCCCGGAATCGGCCACGTACAAGTTCCCGTTAGCATCCACGGCCAGACCGGCAGGCTGGAGCAGCCCCTGATCGGTCACCTGATCTACGTCCGCAGTCGGCGAGTTCGCCTTCGTTTCAAACTGGCTCGTCTGCCCGATGATAATGTCGGCAAAGTCACCCGGCTTCACCAGTCGTGCATCCGCGAATCCGAGAATCCGGTTGTTGTAAGTGTCGGAGATGTACAAACGCGGCGGATTCGACCCACGGTCAATGACGACCGCCGCCCCCAACAAAACGTTCCCCGCCCCACCCGGGAGAGCCGTTTGTCCCGTGGCAAGAAACAACTCCCGGCCTTCGACAAGATTGATCGATCGGTAGTTGAACCCGATCTGTCCCTGCACGCGCGTCGCCGAGCCCAGCGTCGGCCCGCTCAACGGCATAACCAGCACACGGTTATTCCCGCTGTCGGCCAGGTAAACTTCGTTGTTGGCAATCACAGCCCCGGTCGGCGTCTGAAAGCCGGATTCGCTGGCCTGCGTCGCCCCGCGGTTTCCCCGGAAGCTCAACAGATCCGGCTGTCCGAAAACAGCTTTGGCGGGAGGCGAAGGCAACAGCTCCGTCTCAGCCGGCCACTGCTCAAACGGGTCATAACGGACAATCCGGTTCGGCCCGCTGTCCACCACAAAAATGCCCCCGGCATTGGCAAACACACCTTCCGGATTGAACAGACTGTACTCATTCACCGGCGGCCGCGCAGGCTGCCCCTGTACGTTCACTACAAGTCCTGCATAGCGCGACGCGTCCATACCGTTCCGGAACGGCGGTACGAATACCATCAACCGGTTCGCTCCATCGGTCACCAGCAGTCGCCCGTTCGGATCAAACGCAATCGCCGACGGCTGCAATAGGGCATTCTTTACGAGTCGCGTCTCCACTTTCCCCCAGTCCACGGTCTGCAGAGTCGTAAAATTCACTTGCCCGATCACCAGATCCGCTTCCGGCCCGTTCGGCGAAGAATCGCTCAACGACGCCGCCGGATACCGCACCACACGCGAGTTCCCTGGATCGGACACCCACAAATTGCCTGTGCCATCAAACGCCATCGCAGCCGTAAACAAACTGTTGTTCGAAACAAACGACAGCGACCTCGCCGTCGGCGACGCGTTACCCTGATTCACCTGATTCGCCGAAAAAGACGTCTGCCCGATCACCATGTTCGGCTGAACAATTTCCGCCGGATTGTCGGTCACCCGCGCGTAGCGCAGGATTCGATTATTCCCCGAATCAACCACATACAGATTTCCACGACGGTCCACCGTCAGTCCCGTCGGACTCCGCATCCCCACCGAACTCGACGTCCCCGGCCCCAACGGTCCGGTCGCGAAAAAATCGTTCTGCCCCAGGACAAAATCCGCCTTCGACCCCGATGTCGCTCGCGCATTCCGCCACGCCAATACCCGGTTGTTGTTCGTATCCGCCACATAGAGGATCGGCTGCGCCGCGGTCGTATCCACCGCTACGCCAATCGCCGAATTCAACTCACGCCCCTCCACCAGATTCGGCGCCGTCGATACCAACTGCAACTTCGCCTGACCAACGGCCCGCGAAGGCACCACGTTAAATTGGACCGGAACCTGGCCCATCACCACCATCGACAACCCTGCCAACACTATTGATATTTGCGTTCTCATCATGAGTTTTCCAGCCGAAAGACTTCGTTTTCCTCTTGGAGTACCACGAACAATCCGTGGTGGTATATCCTCTGCCACCTTAACACCTGTCTTACCCAGTGTCTACCCCGCTCCTCCCTCCCCTTATCGACCGTAAACCACTAAATCTGTAGCACTTGTCGTTTTTTTATGTCTCACTTTTGTTTACCCCGGGAACGACCTCCCCTGTACGCTAAAATGGTTTCAGGCCCCCCGGATTTACCTGATGCTTCCTGACCCCGCTCACCCGCGCGTCGCTGTTATTTCTTACCTCAATACAGTCCCCCTCATCTGGGGCCTCGAAAACGGCCCTCGCCGTCACCCCTTCCAACTCGACTACTGCCTCCCCTCCGAAGGCGCCGAACGCATCCGCTCCGGCCAGTCCGACATCGGCATCCTCCCCGTCATCGAAATGGCCCGCCAACGCCTCTCCTATTTCCCCGGCCTCGGCATCGCCTGCGACGGCCCCGTCCGCACCATCTTTCTCATCTCCAAAGTCCCCCCGGAACAAATCCGCACCCTCACCGTCGACCGCGGCTCCCGCACCTCGGTCATGCTCGCCCGCATCATCCTCTCCCGTAAATTCAACGTCCACCCCACCCTCACCGTCGCCGAACCCGTCCTCGACGACATGCTCGCCTCCAACGACGCCGCCCTCATCATCGGCGACCCCGCCCTCCTCCTCGACCCCGCCACCCTCCCCTACCTCACCCTCGACCTCGGCCACGAGTGGAAACTCCTCACCGGCCTCCCCATGGTCTTCGCCGTCTGGTGCGGCCCGGCCAATTTCATCACCCCCACCAACTCCCAGCTCTTCCTCGACTCCCTCGCCTACGGCGAACGCAACATGGCCACCATCGTCGCCGGCCAATCCGCCCTGCTTCGACTTCCCCCCGACCTCGTCCGCTCCTACCTCACCGAGAATATTCGCTTCCGTCTCGGCGACAATGAATATAAAGGGATGCGTACTTACCTCGAATACGCCGCCGCCCTCGAACCCGCTCTGGAGATCAAGTAAATGCTCACGCCCCAACAGGCCCTCGATATGTTCCGCTCCCACGACCTCATCGGCATCGGCATGGAAGCGGACCAAATGCGGCGCAAGTTCCACCCCCACAACATCGCCAGCTATATCATCGACCGCAATATCAACTACACCAACGTCTGCACCGAATACTGCAGCTTCTGCGCCTTCTACCGTCCCAACGGCCACGCCGAAGCCTACGTCCACCCCAAAGAGGTCATCTTCCAGAAGATCCAGGAAACCATCGACCTCGGCGGCACCGGCGTCCTCATGCAGGGCGGCCTCCACCCCGATCTCCCCATCGAGTGGTACGAAGACCTCTTCCGCTCCATCAAGCAGAACTACAAGATCCAGCTCCACGTCCTCTCGGCCCCGGAAATCCTGAACATCGCCGAAATTTCGAAACTGTCGATTTCCGACACCATCGCCCGCCTCCGCGACGCCGGGCTCGATTCCATCCCCGGCGCCGGCGCCGAAATCCTCCACGACGAAGTCCGCGCCCGCATCGCCCGCCTCAAATGCAATACCGAGGAGTGGCTGAGCGTCCACCGCGCCGCCCACAAACTCGGCGTCCGCACCACGGCCACCATGATGTGGGGCTGCGGCGAGACAATCGAACACCGCATCCATCACCTGCAAGTCCTCCGCGACCTCCAGGAAGAAACCGGCGGCTTCACGGCCTTTATCCCCTGGAGCTTCCAGCGCGACAACACCTCCCTCGGCCGTTTCGTGAAGGAAGAGGCGACCAGCGTCGAATTCCTCAAAACCCTCGCCATCTGCCGCCTCTATCTCGATAACATCGTCAACATCCAAACCTCCTGGGTCACCCAAGGGCTAAAGGTGTGCCAGGTCGGCCTCCGTTTCGGCGGCAACGACGTCGGCTCCGTGATGATTGAGGAGAACGTGGTTTCCCAAGCCGGCGCCCAGTTCCAGGCGACGGAAGAGGATCTCCGCCGTATCATCCGCGATGCGGGCTTCATCCCCAAACAGCGCGACACCCTCTACCGGACCTATTTCCTGAACTAAGCCCACTTCTCCTAACGCAGCAACCAACCCACTGGGGACACCCGCGGGCCGAAGGCCGGGTGTCCCCAGACGCCGAACCCGCCCCCAACCCCACAGCTCCCCCTCCCCCTACGCAGCAAAACCACCCACGGGGACACCCGCGCGCCGAAGGCCGGGTGTCCCCAGACGCCGAACCCACCCCCAACCCCACAACTCCCCCTCCCCAACGCAGCAAAACCACCCACGGGGACACCCGCGGGCC
>CAMATG010000644.1 GCA_945860645.1 Candidatus Sulfopaludibacter sp. SbA3
CAACTCCAGCGCCGCCGCCCCCAACGACAGCAACACCTCCAGCCCATACACCTCCAACCCCGGTCCATCCAAAGCCAGCAAAACTCCCAACACCCGCGTCTTCCCCACCAGTGGAAACAACTGCGCCCGCCGCCGCGAGCCCTCCCCCACCACCGCCGCCGACAGTTGCGACGCCACAAACAACGTCACCACAGTCTCCTTCGTCTCCACCGCCTGCCGCAACGCCGGCGCATCGGCCAACGCCACCTCCCCCGCCACCAACTCCATCCCACGCGCCGCCTCACACCGCAACGCCGCCCCGTCCACCCGGAAAAACATCACCCCATCGGCCAACGGCGCCGCCGCGTCGGCCAATATCTGCACCCACTGCGCCGTCGATTCCGCCTGCCGCAACGACCGCGCCGCCAACTGCAACCCGCGCAGCCGCTCCTCCCGCTCGCGCGCCACCTGCGCCGCCAGTCCGTCCAACTCCCGATGTATCCCAGCCAGCCGTTCTTGCAGGTGCAAATCAATCCTCGCTATCAAAAATTCCGCCGAGCGCGCCCAAGCCAGACTTCTCATCCCCGCCACTCCGCCCCGACGCCAACTCGCGCCGCAACTTCGAAAGCGTACAGCTCTGAATAATGACGCGGCCCGGCCCGGTTAAAGTCGCCAGAAACAACCCTTCCCCGCCAAAAATTGCCGTCTTGATCCCGCCCACAAACTGGATGTCGTAGTTGACGCTCTCTTCAAACGCCACAACGCACCCCGTATCTACCTGCAGCATTTCCCCCGGCCCCAGTGTGAAGTCGATAAAATCCCCGCCGCCATGGATGAAAACAGTGCCTGGCCCCGTCAGCCTCTCCAGCACGAACCCTTCTCCGCCAAAGAACCCCGCGCCCAACTTCTTCACCAGCGCAATGTTCAACTGCACCGTGCTCTGCGCCGCCACGAAGCTATCCCGCTGCACCAGAATCGATTGCCCCGCCGCCAACGTGAACGGCTGCAGCCGCCCCGGATAGTTCCCCGCGAAACCCACTTCGCCCGGCTGGTTCGCCCGGAAGTACGTCAGAAACAGGCTCTCGCCCATCACCGTCCGCTTCAGCGCCCCCCACAGCTTCTCACCGATACTCCCGCCCGACATCCGCGTTTCCCACTGCACCGACGGCGTCTTGTACAGCATCTTCCCCGCCTCGGCGTACAACTCCTGCCCGGGCTGCAGTTTGATCCGGACGACCTGTAAATTATCGCCCTGAATCGTATAGTCCAAAGGCGTCGCCACCGGACCCGCCATCGGGGGCACAACCCCAGGCGTTCCATACGGTTGCCCGCAGTGCGGACAGAATCGGGCGTCGTCGGCGATGTTTGCGCCGCAGCGTGTGCAGTAAGCCAAGCGGGGGAGTCTCCTAGTTCGTATCTTACAATGGGAGATGAATCTCCGGACGCTTTGTTGCCTCTGTTACGCGCTCGCCGCCGCGCTCGCCGACGCTAAATCCGCCCCGCAACTCTGCGGCACCTACCCCGGTAACGGCTACGAAGCGCTCGATCTCCACCAGCGTTTCCAACGCCGCCTCGCCGCCGCCGGCAAGACGCCCCGCGCCGCCTCCCAACGGCGCGACGCCGACATCGGCAACATCGCCGTCCTCGAGTCGGACGACTCCATCAGCGCCCGCCGTAACCCCTTCAATCTCGACAAAACCCAACTGAGCTTCACGCCAACCAACGGCAAGTACAACTACGCCCTCACCGCCGGCGCCATCGATCAGGTCGCCGCCGGCTCCGGCACACCCCTCACCGGCCTCGGCGATGACGATACCCGCCGCGTCCCCCTTCCCTTCCCCTTCACCTTCTACGGCACCGAATACCGCGAACTCTGGGTCAACTCCGACGGCAATCTCACCTTCACCAGCGGCGATAGCGACACCGCCTCCCGCTCCCTCGGACGCCTCTCCGGCGGCCCCCCCCGCATCGCCCCGCTCTTCACCGACCTCGACCCCTCCGTCCCCCGCGCCTCCGTCCTCGTCACCGCCACCCCCGACGCCTTCACCGTCACCTGGCTCGCCGTCCCCGAATACGACACCCCCACCCGCCCCCTGAACTTCCAGGTCCGCCTCACCCCCAATGGTGCCATCACCTACGCCTGGGACGCCTCCATTCCCGCCGAAGCCATCGTCGGCATCTCCCCCGGCGACTCCACCGCCCGCCCCCTCCTCGCCAGTTTCCTCGCCACCCCCACCGGCTCCGGCGATAACGTCATCGCCGAACGCTTCGGTGAAGCCCAGGCCCTCGACCTCGTCTCCGCCGCCCGCCGTTTCTACGAAACCCACGACGATGCCTACGACTACCTCGCCTTCTTCAACGCCACCAACGTCAGCCTCGGCGGCAACACCCTGGCTTTTGAAACCACCGTCCGCGGCTACCGTCGCGGCATCGGCGACACGCTGCTCGACAACGGCCGCTCCTATGGCTCGCCCAACCGCCTCCAGGCCGTCCTCAACATGGGCGCCATCGGCAACATGCCCGCCAATCCCAATTCGCCACACCCCCTCCGCTTCGGCACCGGCGACACCGGCCTCACCGTCTTCGCCCACGAAATCGGCCACCTCTTCCTGGCCCTCTCCTCCGTCCGAGATCCCAATAACCCCGCCGCCCGTCCCATGCTCGGACGCCAACAGGCACACTGGAACTTCCGCTTCAACTCCGAAGCCTCGCTCCTCGAAGGCAACCGCATCCGCGACGACGGCCCCACCGCCGCCCCCCGCTTCGTCACCACCGCCACCGTCGAAGGCTACTCCCCGTTCGATCAATACCTGATGGGACTCCGCGCCCCCGACGAGGTCCCAACGACGTTCCTCGTTGAAAACGCCTCCACCACGCTCACCGATCCCCGCGTCGGCGTCGGCTTCAACGGCAACCGCCGCGATATCAATGTGAGCGACGTCGTCGCCGTCGATGGCCCCCGCATCCCCGACCATACGCTGGAACAGCGCCGCTACCGTCTCGCCATGATCCTCGTCGTCCCCGAAGGTCAATCGGCCAGCCCCCAGAACCTCGCCCTCCTCGAACGCTACCGCGAAGAACTCGAACTCGCCTTCCCCCGCTACACCTCCAACCGCGCCGCCATGGATGTCTCCCTCCGCCGAAACGTGCGCCTCTCCATTGAGCCCGCCGCCGGCGCCATCGCCGGGAGCACCGCCTCCATCGCCGCCACCATCGCCCAGCCAGCCGCCGAACCCGTCGTGATCAACCTGAAAACCGCCAGCGGCCTCGTCGATGGCCCCGCCAGCATCACCATTCCCGCCGGCGCCACCACCGCCGCCGCCACCTTCCGAACCCTCACGCCCGGCGTCGAAACCTTCCGCGCCGAACCCGCCAACGCCGGCGCGTTCATGATCACCGAAGCGCGCCTCAATATCGCCACCCCCGCCACCCTCGCCCTGAAAATCCTCTCCGGCAACCGCCAAACCGCCACCCCCGGTACGCCCCTCCCCAACCCGGTTGTCGTCAAACTCACCGATGCGAACGACCTGCCCTACCCCAACGTCCGCATCCTCGCAACCGGCGGCGCCGTCTCCCCGGCCAATGCCCTCACCGGCCCCGATGGCCGCGCCAGTTTCACTTGGACCCCGACCAGCGAGCCCCTGAACGCCCTCCAATTCCGCGTCGAAGGCTCGGCCGACCCCATCGCCGAAGCCTTCGCGCTCAGCAAACCAGCCTTCGCCGCCAACGCCGTTCTCAACGCCGCCTCCTTCCGCCCCGGCATCGTCCCCGGTTCCATCGCGACGATCTTCGGCGCCAACCTGTTCCAGCCAACCGTCATCGTCGAAGGCGCCCGCGCCCAGGTCTTCTACGCCGATGATCGCCAGATCAACTTCGCCGTCCCGTCCCTCACCCAGACCTCGGCCACCGCCAGCGTCCAGGTGCAAACGGCCCTCGGCACCGCCAACGCCGCCGTTCCCCTTCTCGCCGTCCAACCCGGCATCTTCTTCGACGCCGCCTCCGGCCGCGCCGCCGCCATCGACCGCGGCTCCCGTATCTTCGAGCTCTACGGCACCGGCCTCGGCGCCGCCACCGTAACAGCCCAGGTCGGAGGCCGCCCCGCCGAAGTGCTCTTCAGCGGCCGCGCCCCCGGCTTCGTCGGCCTCTACCAGATCAACATCCGGGTCGACGCCGCCGTCCCAAACGGCGAACAGCCAGTTTCGCTGTCCGCCGCCGGCATCACCAGCAACGAAGCAAAAC
>CAMATG010000645.1 GCA_945860645.1 Candidatus Sulfopaludibacter sp. SbA3
CCCAGCCCGGTATTGTCGAACCCCACAATCGCCCCGCCCCACAACGCGCCCCCAAGAATCCACGCCGCCACGGGCGCCAACCGGTTCACTAAACTGCTTCTTGGCATAATCGATGCCTCCTTCTATAGCCCTCACAATTCACAACCCAACGCAAGGCCCTCCCCCCCCAAAAAAATCCAGGGACAGTCTACTCAATTACCAAATGTTCCTTATCCCAATCCTCCGTAAAACGCCCCTGTGGAAAACTCAGTCACAAGGGAAATGACTTTATTTTCCGAACCGCTAACCCCAACCCCACCAACCACCTACAGCCAAATCCAAAAATCCCAAGCCGCCGGTTACTAGCCAACCCCTCCCTAGACTAAAGGGAGTATGGCACTCCAAAACCATTCCAACCGCCGCGCCGAATCCGCCCGGATTAACGGCGCCAAAAGCCAGGGCCCGAAAACGCCCGAAGGCCTCCTCAAAGCCAGAACCAGTTCTCTAACCCACGGCCTCTTCGCCAACGAAGAGACTCTCAAAGCCTCGGTCAGCCAGGAAGGCTTTCTAAAACTACGGGAAGCCTTCTACAAATACTGGAAGCCCGAAGACGAATACATCGCCACCCGTGTCGATGAACTCACCTTCGCCCACTGGGAACTCGCCCGCCTCATGCTCGTGCGACGCTCCGAACTAGCCGAACTCCACGCCAACACAGGCGGCGTCCTCCAAGCCGAACTCGAAGCCTGCAAGCCCGGCTCCCTGGTCTACCGTCTGGAAGTAAGGATCAACCGCCACCAGTCGACAATCTCGCGCCTCGAACGCGACATCATGCGCCTCAAGAAATTCGCAGCCAATCAAGGACCCTCCCAAGAGTCATTGAAAACAAACGACGAGCCCGAAACGCCGCCGCCAACCGAGCCCGAAACCGCCGCGCAACCCGCCGTCCCGCCAACGAACAAGGCCGAATTCCCGCCCCCCGCAGCGGAAATCCGGCCCGTCATGTAACCCCAAAAACGACTGTCCACACCCGAAGTGTGTCCAAAAATACGCCTACTTCGGAAACTTCGAAGCGTCAATCCCCGGAATGATCCGCAACGCATTCTTGTAATAAAGCTTCTTCAAAACCTCGTCCGACAAATCCAGCCCGTACATCTTCCAGAACGCGTGCCGCTTCCGATAATAATCAAAGTACTCATCATCGGTCTCCAACACGCGGAAATAATAGTTATACTCACTCACTTCCCACGTGTCTTTCCCGAACAACACCCGATCCTGATACTTGTCAAACCACTTCTTCGCAAACCGCGGCTGCCGCCCCAGGTCATACAACACCGCCCCGATCTCGGTCATCATGTTCGGCATCTTATCCATCAACTCGCCCAACTTACCCAGATCCGCCCCCAGCCAACCCAAATGCGCATTCACAAAGGTGACTTTCGGATGCCGCTCAATCCGCCGGTACAGCTCCCCCATCAACACTTCCCAACCCGGATATTTATCCCCCGGCCGGTAGCGGCTCGGAAACTGCTTCAGCTCCAGCCACCGCTCATTGTTCTTATCCCACGGCATGAAAAACGACTTCGGTTCCGCCGTGTGAATCATCACCGGCATCTTATACTTCGCGCAAACCTCAAACGCCTTATCAAATCGCGGATCGTCAATCTTCACCCGCACGCCCGACTTATCGCTCAAATCCATCCCGAAGTTCTTGAAGAACTTCAGGCCCTGCGCGCCATTCTTAAAATCTTCTTCTAACTGCCGCGCCACTCGCTCCGAGTAATCCGGCGCGTCCACTTCCTCGAAGGTCAAATTCGCAAACACCACGAACCGGTCTTTGTACTTCGCCTTCATCGCCGTCACGTTCCGCTTCAGCCGGTCGCCATACCCGCCCGACAAGTTCACCATCAGCTGCAGGTTGATCTTGTCCATATCGCTGATCAACTTCTCCATCTGCGCCGCCGGCATCTCGCCCCGCTGGTGATTATGGAAGTCGATAATCGGGAACTTCGCCCGCGTCTTCGGATGCTCCGGCACCACCAGCGACGACTTCGGATCGTAGTCCTCAATCGTCATCACAGCGTCCTTCGACGGCCGCGGCCACTCCTTCACGGGCGCCTGCGCCAGCAAGCTCGCAACCGCGGAAACCAACAGTAGTACTCGTCGCATTGCCTACGAGTATAGGCTTACGGCTCCACCCCGAGCAACGCCGCCACTTCATTCCGCAGCCGCACCGACAGCTCCGTCTTGTTCTTGAAGATCATCCCCTCGGTCGAAATCGGCTTGCCGATATGCACCTTCACCGCCCCGCCCCGGATCGTCGCCTCGTGCATCGGCATCACTTCCCGCGTCCCGATCAACCCAAACGGCACAATCGGCACGCCACTTTTGATCCCGATAATCGCCGCGCCTTCCTTGAACGGGTCCAACTGCCCGTCCGTCCGCCCGCCCTCCGGGAAAATCAATACCGAAATCTTCCGCTCCTGAATCATCTCCGCCGCTTTATTCAAACTCCGCAACGCCTCCCGCGGGTTCGACAGCGACACCGGAATATGCCCCGCCAGCCGCAAATGGTGCCCCAACAAAGGAATCTGAAACAGCCCTTCCTTCGCCATGAACCGGAAACTCCCCGGCAGCGTCGAAAGCAGCGCCGGCGTATCCGCGTAACTCCGGTGGTTCCCCGCGAAAATGTAGTGCCGCCCCGGTTCCAGATTCTCCAGCCCCGTCACCTCGATCCGCATCCCCATCGCCCACACCAGCATCTTCGACCAGATATAGGCCATCAGAAACTGCCGCTCGCCGTTCTTATCGGCAATGGCCGCAAACAGGTTCAACGTCCCCATCAGGATCGTCGACAAAATGATGAGTGGATCCGTCCACAAAAGTGTACGCAAGAGTGCAAAGGACATAAAAACGCGAATCTCTTATTGTACGAGCAACGCCCGCGCCTCTCCCACCAGGTACAGCGATCCCGTCAAAAACCAAACCTCGCACCCGTCCAACTCCGCCAGCGCCGCCGCCACCCCATCCACGATCCGCGCGTTCCCGTGCGGCTCCATTTCCAATATCGCCTCCGGCCGCAACGCCCGCGTCTGGTCCGGCGCCGTCACAATCAGCTCCGCCGCCAGCGGGAACAACACCCCGGCGATTTCCTCGACGCTCTTATCCCGCATCGCCCCGTAAATCAGCCCCACGCGACGGCCCCCGTGAAACCGCTGAATATACGAAGCCAACGCCCGCGCCCCCGCCGGGTTGTGCGCCCCGTCCAGCCAGATCTCCGGCTCCCGCGAAACCATCTCCAACCGCCCCGGCCACCGCGCCGTCTCAATCCCGAACCGGATCTGCTCCGGCGACAGGTTCAGCGCATGCAGCGCCACCGCCGCCGTCCGCGCGTTGTCCACCTGGTGCTCCCCCGCCAGCGGGCAGTCAATCCGCATTCCCGCCGCCATAAACCGGCTGCCAGAAGCGTCGATTTCCAACTCCGCCACCGGCCACGCCGCCGAATCCAGCACCGGCGCATGCACCGTCTCAGCCCGCTTCATGATCACGTCCCGCGCCACCGCCCGCTGCGGCGCCAGCACCGCCGGCACGCCAGCCTTCAAAATCCCGGCCTTCTCAAACGCAATCGAATCCAGACTCTTCCCCAGCCACGCCTCGTGGTCGTAGTCCACCGGCGTGATCACACACAGCTGCGGCTCCACGATGTTCGTCGCGTCCAGCCGCCCGCCCAGCCCCACTTCGATCACCGCCCAGTCCACCTCGGCCTTGGCAAACCACCAGAACGCCATCAGCGTCACTGTCTCGAAGTAGGTCGGGTGCGCGTCCAGCGTCCCGGCCTCCAACATCCGCTCGGCCACCTTGTGCACCGCCGCAAACGCCTCGGCAAACTCTTCGGCCGTCACGGCCCGCCCGTCCACCACGATCCGTTCGGTCGGCTCCACCAGATGCGGCGACGTGAACAGCCCGACGCGATGCCCCGCCTCCCGCAACCCGGCCGCGATCATCGCCGACGTCGAACCCTTCCCGTTCGTCCCGGCCACGTGCACCACGCGGTACTTCCGCTCCGGATTCTTCATCGCCGCCGCGACGAGCGTCATTCGCTCCAGCCCCAGCTTCGCCGTACGAATCTCGTTGCCTAGCGCGTAGAGATACTCAACCGACTCCGGGTAGTTCAAGGGATGCAGTTCAGCGTCGCGGGCACCCGGCCACCTTTGTTCAGCTCCCGCATGCCGATC
>CAMATG010000646.1 GCA_945860645.1 Candidatus Sulfopaludibacter sp. SbA3
CTCCCAAATGGCGTCCGAAGAGGGCCTTTTTGCCGTCGAAGACGCGCTAAAAGCCATCAACGAGAAGCTTATTCGCCGCCATCCGCACATCTTTGGCGATGTCGTCGCCGACACAGCCGACGCCGTTCTCACCAACTGGGACGCCATCAAGAAACAGGAAAAGGCCGAAAAGGGCGAAACCCCCAAGGGCCTCCTCGATGGCATCAACAAAGCTCTCCCCGCCGTCCTCGAAGCCAAGGAAATCTCCAGGCGCGCCGCCAAAGCCGGGTTCGATTGGGACTCCGCCGATCAGGTGGTCGACAAGCTTCACGAAGAGCTCGACGAACTGAAACGCGCCGAAAACGCCGACGAACGCGAAGGCGAAATCGGCGATTTGTTCTTCGTCCTCGTCAACTTGGCGCGCTTCTACAAAGTGGATCCGGAGCAGGCGCTGCGCCGGACGAATGCGAAGTTCAAAAAACGCTTCGCCTACATGGAGAGCAAACTGGCGGCCGAAGGGCGTGCCCTCACCGGGACCCCGGTGGCGGAACTGGAAACCTACTGGCAGGAAGCAAAACAGAAGACATGATCACGGTTCGGACAATCACGGAAATCAGCGACCTGCGCGAAGCGGTCCGCCTGCAAAAGGTCATCTGGGGTTTTGAGGATTTGGAGCTGTTGCCTGTCCGGTTGTTCGTCGTGGCCAACCGTGTCGGTGGCCAGACCATGGCCGCTTTCGATGGCGACAAAATGGTGGGCTTTCTCATTGCCGTCCCTGGTGTGAAAACCGACGGCACCCACTACCTCCACAGCAACATGATGGGCGTGCTCGCCGACTATCGCAATCTCGGCGTCGGCCGCCAGTTGAAGCTCGCTCAGCGCGAAGAGGCCCTAAGCCGCGGCATCGACATGATCGAATGGACCTTCGATCCACTCGAACTCAAAAACGCCTTCTTCAATATGCAGCGCCTCGGCGCCGTCGTCGAACGCTACGTGCTGAACCAGTACGGCATCACCTCTAGCGCCCTCCACGGTGGTCTGCCCACCGACCGCTGCATCGCCAGCTGGTTTCTGAAAAGTGACCGTGTCGCCAACGTCGTCGCCGGCCAGCCGCCGCCCCCCGTTGAGATCGTCGAGCGCATCGACGTGCCCAACGACATCGGCCAGATCCGCAACGAACGCCCCGCCGAAGCCCGGGAACTGCAGGCTTCCATCTCCGAGCGTTTCCTCGAATACCTGCGCCGCGACCTCTACGTCGCCACCGTCGAGCGCGGCGAAACGCACGGCTCCTATCTGTTTGCCAAGAGGACCTAATGTCTTTTCAAATTGACGAAATTCGTTTGCGCCAGGTGGCGATGCCGCTGGTGAAATTCTTCGAGACCAGCTTCGGCCGTACCTACTCGCGCGACATGGTTCTCGTCGAAGTCGTCTCCAACGGCGTCTCCGGCTGGGGCGAAGTCACCGCCGGCGAAAACCCGTTCTACAACGAAGAGTGGACCGAATCGGCCTGGCAGATCGTCAAGCACTACGTCGGGCCCCAACTGCTGAATAAGCCCATCGAAAAGGCCGAAGACGTCGCCGCCTACGCCAAACATGTTCGCGGCCACCGCATGGCCCGCGGTGGTGTGGAAGTCGCCGTGTGGGATCTGGACGCGAAGCTCCAGGGCATCCCGCTCTGGCAGCGCATCGGCGGCGGCGCGCGTCCGGAAATCCCGAGCGGCGTCTCGCTCGGCATTCAGGACTCCGTCGACGATCTGCTCAAGGTCATCGAAAAAGAACTGGCCGACGGCTACCAGCGCATCAAGATGAAGATCAAGCCCGGCCGCGACGTCGACGATATCCGCGAAGTCCGCCGCCACTTCCCCGGCATCAAGCTCATGGCCGATGCCAACTCCGCCTACACGCTCGCCGATGTCGATCGCCTCCGCGCCCTCGACGAGTTCTACCTCATGATGATCGAGCAGCCGCTGGCGCACGACGACATCATCGATCACGCCGTTCTCCAGGCCCAGCTCCAAACCCCCATCTGCCTCGACGAATGCATCCGCTCGGCCCACCATGCCGAACAGGCCATCCGCCTGCAGGCCGGCCAAATCATCAACATCAAGCTCGGCCGTGTCGGCGGCTTCCTCGAAGCGAAAAAGGTCCACGACGTCTGCCAGGCCGCCAACATTCCCGTCTGGTGCGGCGGCATGCTCGAAAGCGGCATCGGCCGCGCCCACAACGTCGCCCTCGCCACCCTGCCCAACTTCACCCTCCCCGGTGACGTATCCGGCTCCAAGCGCTATTGGAAACGCGAACTGCTCACCGAAGAGATCGTCGCCACCCCCAACGGCACCATCAAAACCAACGACCGCCCCGGCTTCGGTTACGACATCGACATGCCCTTCCTCGATTCCATCACCGTCCGCCAGGAGACCATTCGTTGAGCGACGGCAGTAGTAGCGGCCGCAGCCAATGGTCGTTGTACCTGATCGTTGTGGCCGTTTACTTGTTCTGGGGCGGTAACTTCGTCTTTTCCAAAATCACCCTGAAAGAAATCCCCGGCCCGCTCGTCGCCGGTATGCGCACCGTCTTCGCGGCCATCGCCCTGATGGCCGTCTACAAGCGCTCCCGCAACCCCGATCGCCCGCCCCTCCGCCGCGACGAATACCCGCAGCTCTGCATCATCGGCGTCTGCGGCATCGCCGTCAATCAGGTCTGCTTCCTCATCGGCCTCTCGCTCACCAGCGCCAGCCACGCCGCCCTCGTCATCGGCCTCACGCCGTTCATGGTTCTCTTCCTCGCCTGGTTCCGTGGGCAGGAAGCCTTCACGTCCAACCGCGCCATCGGCCTCGCCGTCGCCGTCTGCGGCATGGCGCTCCTCCAAAAACCTTCCGCCAGCGCCCAAACCGCATCGCTCCTGGGCGACGTGCTCATCCTCGGCGCGGGCCTCAGCTTCGCCGTCTATACCGTCTTCGGCAAGGAACTCGCAGCCGAACATGGCGGCATGGCCGTCATCGCCGTCTCCTACGCCGCCGGCGCCATCTTCCTGTTGCCCATGACGCTCTTCTTCGCCTCCCGCTTCGATTTCTCCCAGGTCAGCGCCGCCGCCTGGTGGGCCTTCGGCTACATGAGCGTCGTCTCCTCCGTCCTCTGCTACATCGGCTGGGCCTACGCGCTCAAGCGCCTCTCCGCCTCCCGCCTCACCGC
The DNA here is from genome assembly GCA_945860645.1 of Candidatus Sulfopaludibacter sp. SbA3. Lineage (GTDB taxonomy): Bacteria > Acidobacteriota > Terriglobia > Bryobacterales > Bryobacteraceae. Next base: position 3,172 of record CAMATG010000646.1, read on the forward strand.
CTTCAGCTATCTCCAACCATTAGTCGCAACGCTCCTCGCCCTCCCCATGCTCGGTGAACCCATCACCGCCGCCCTCGTCAGCGGCGGCGGCCTCATCATGGCCGGCGTCTTCCTTTCGGAGCGGGGCTGATGGCCGGCTTCGCCGCCCTCCTCCGAACGAACCAGAACTACCGCTACACCTGGATGGGCCAGGTGGTCAGTGAAGTGGGCGATCACTTCAACACCATCGCCGTCTTCAGCCTCATCCTCGCCCAAACCAACTCCGGCCTCGCCGTCGCCGGCGTCATGCTCTCCCGCGCCATTCCCATGCTGCTCGCCGGCCCCCTCGCCGGCGTCAGTCTCGACCGCTTCAACCGCCGCCAGCTCATGATCTGGAGTGACCTCGTCCGCGCCGTCCTCGCCGGCCTCTTCGTCTTCGGCGTCCCCCTCGGCCGCAGTTGGATCATCTACGTCCTCAGCGCGCTGATGATGGCCGCCTCCCCGTTCTTCACCAGCGGGCGCGCCTCCATCCTCCCCGCCATCGCCACCAAGGACGAACTCCACACCGCCAACTCCATGACGCAGACCACGCAGTGGACCACCACCGCCATCGGCTCCTTCCTCGGTGGCTTCAGCGCCGAAGTCATGGGGTATGAAATCGCCTTCTTCCTCAACTCTCTGTCGTTCCTCTTCTCGGCCCTCTGCATCAGCAAACTCAGCGTTCCCGAAGGCGCCTTCGTCGCCAAACGGAACACGCTCGATGAAACCAAAGTCGTCAAACCCTGGCAGGATTACAAAGACGGCCTCAAATACATGCGCTCGATTCCGCTCCTCGCCGGCCTCGGTTTCGTCAGCGTCGGCTGGGCCTCCGGCGGCGGCGCCGCGCAGATTCTCTTTCCCCTCTTCGGCGATCGCGTCTTCCACCGTGGCGCCATGGGCACCGGTCAGCTCTGGGGCTCGGCCGGCCTCGGCCTCGTCATCGGCGGCATCTTCGCCCACCGCCTCATGCCGCGGCTCAACTTCGCCCAGTACAAGAAAACCATCTCACTCGCCTACCT
>CAMATG010000647.1 GCA_945860645.1 Candidatus Sulfopaludibacter sp. SbA3
CGTTCGACGAAAGATGCAGCCCCACCACCTTCCACTCCCCGTCAATCTTCGCCGCCGTCATCGTCCACTTCGAGTCCAGCTGGAATACCCCCCGGATCACCGGCGTGAACACATCCACCATCGTCCCATCGGCGATCGCCACCGTCCCATCGCCCAGGAAACGGGCATGCCCGTTCAGCTTGGCGGACGTCGTGTACCGCGTCAGGATCCGGTCTTTCCCCTTCACCATCCGGTCGTAATAGGCCAGCACCTCGGCCGGGCCCCGCGAGATCTCCCCGTTCGCCCACACCACCGTGGCCGACGCGTCCATCTGCTTCGCCATCCGCTCCAGGCTCTGGGAGTTGATGCTGTCCTCCACTTCATGGAAGATCTTCAGAAGCTGCTCCCGGTCGGCGGCGTGCGGGTCCTGGCTGAAGGCGGTCAGCGAAAAGGCCAATAAACACAAGGCGAAGGGGCGCATAGACTGATAGCATCTTATACTAGCCCGGAAGGAAATGATGCATGAATAAGTGCTGGATCGCAGTGTTGGCGGTAGCGGTGTGGGCCCAGGCGCCCGATGGCAGAACGGTCTATCAGACCCGCTGCTCGGTGTGCCACGGCACCGATGGCAACGGCGGCGAACACGCCCCGTCCATCCTCACCACCCTCGCCACCAAGAACGACGAAGAGGTCACCAAGATCATCCGCGAAGGCGTACCGCGCAAAGGCATGCCGGCCTTCCCGCAACTGGCCGCCAATGACACGACGGCGCTCGTCGGCTTCATGCGCTCGCTCCAGAATCAGCGCCGCGGCCGGCGTGGCTTCCCACCGGTCCGTATGAAGGTCGCCCTCACCGATGGCGGCACGCTCGATGGCTTCGCCGTCGCCCGCACCGGCCGCGAACTGCAACTCCGCACCGACGACCAGAAGATCCATCTCCTCCGCAAGGAACCCGGCGACAAATACCGCCGCGTCACCTCCCAGTCCGATTGGCCCAGCATGCACGGCCAGCTGAGCGGCAACCGCTACGCCGCGCTGAACCAGATCACCCCCGCCAACGTCGGCAAGATGGCGGTGAAGTGGGTGTTCTCCGTGCCCAACGCCGGCCGCCTCCAGGGCACCCCGCAGGTCCACGAGGGCGTCATGTACGTGACCAATACCAACACCGTCATCGCCCTCGATGCCGGCAGCGGCGCCCGCCTCTGGGAGTACTCGAAACCGGCCACCACCGGGCTCATCGGCAACGCCCGCTCGCCGGGCAACAACCGCAGCGTCACCGTCGCCGGCGACAAGGTCTTCATGCAAACCGACCACGCCCATCTGGTGGCCCTGAATCGCCATACCGGCCAGGTCCTGTGGGATACCGAAATGGCCGATTTCCGGCAGAACTACAACGCCACCGGGTCGCTGCTCGCCGTCGAGAACCTGGTCGTCGCCGGTACTGCGGGCGGGGAAGAGGGTGTGCGCGGGTTCCTGGCCGCCTACGATCAGCAGACCGGCAAGGAGGTCTGGCGCTTCTGGACCATTCCCAAGCCCGGCGAGAAGGGCTCAGAGACCTGGGGCGGTATCGACATCAACCATGGCGGCGGACCCACCTGGCTCACCGGCTCCTATGACCCGGTCCTGAAGACCGTCTACTGGCCCACCGGTAACGCCGGCCCGGATTTCAACGGGGACAACCGCAAAGGCGACAACCTTTATACCTGTTCGATCATCGCGCTCGATGTAACAACCGGGAAGCTCAAATGGCACTTTCAGCCTACGCCCCATGACGAGTGGGATTGGGACGCCGTGGCGCCCGTTGTGTTAGTGGATAGTAAGTGGAAAGGACAGGATCGTAAATTACTCCTGCAGGCGAATCGCAACGGGTTTCTGTATGTGCTCGATCGGGTGGATGGCAAGATGCTTCAGGCCACGCCGATGGTGAAGAAGCTGACTTGGGCCAAGGGCATTGCCCCCGATGGGCGGCCGATCATGAACCCCAACTCGGTGCCCACGGCCGAAGGCCAGTTGATCTGCCCGGCCGTCGAAGGTGCCGCCAACTTCTTCTCAACATCCTTTAACCCTGCCACCGGGCTTTTTTACGTCAACACGCTGGAGCGCTGCGCTGTCTATACCAAACGCACTACTCCCGAGTGGCAAGCCGGTCGCAACTACCAGGGCGGCGGTGGCCGCCGTGACCCGGACGACAAGCCCCAGAAGATCCTCCGCGCCTTCGATATCCAGACCGGAAAAGCCGTCTGGGAAGTCCCCCAGGACGGCCCCGGGGATACCTGGACCGGGACGCTGACGACCTCCGGCGGGCTGGTCATTTTCGGCGACGATGGAGGTGCACTCGCCGCGGCTGACGCCAAGACCGGCAAACGGTTGTGGAGCTTTCCGTTTACGGACAACTTACACACGTCGCCGATGACTTACCAGTTTGACAATAAGCAATACGTAGCAATTGTTAACGGGAGTGTAGTGTATTCGTTCGGCGTAGACTAAGCAAGAATTCATTGATACAGAATGGCGGTGTGCGTCACTACCTTCCCGTAAGGAGCATGATGCACACTTCCCAAGAGTATTTAACGCGGCAGGCCGAGACGGAGTCGAACGCCCGCACCTATCCCCGGAAGCTCCCGGTGGCGATCCGCCGGGCGGAGGGGCTGTACGTGACCGACGTCGATGGGCGGGTCTTTATGGACTGCCTGTGCGGTGCCGGCACGCTGGCGTTGGGGCACAATCACCCGGCGGTGGTGGCTGCCATTCGCGAGCACTTGGACGAGGGGTATCCGTTGCATACCTTGGACCTGACGACGCCGGTGAAGCACCGGTTCGTGGAGGAGCTGCTCTCGACGCTGCCGGCCCATTTCGCGGCCAATGCGAGGATCCAGTTCTGTTCGCCGTCCGGTGCCGACGCGGTGGAGGCGGCCATCAAGCTGGTGAAAACCGCTACCGGCCGGAGCGGTATGATCTCTTTCCAGGGCGGCTATCACGGTCAGACCCACGGGGCCCTGGCGCTAATGGGGAATTTGGGGCCAAAGGTCCCTGGGTTGATGCCGGAGATGCAGTTCCATCCGTACCCCTACGCCTACCGGTGCCCGATGGGCCATGCCGACTGCGGGGGGTGCGACTGTTCGGGGTACACGCGCCAGGCGTTGAGCGATCCGGAGGGTGGCGTGGCGCGCCCGGCCGGGATGATTCTGGAAGTGGTGCAGGGCGAGGGCGGGGCGATTCCGGCCCCGGTGAGCTGGTTGGGACAGATCCGGAGTATCGCCAATGACCGGCAGATTCCGCTGATCTTCGACGAGGTCCAGACCGGCTGGGGACGGACGGGCACGATGTACGCCTTCGAGCATTCCGGGGTGGTACCGGATGTTCTGGTGCTGTCCAAGGCGATTGGCGGCGGGCTGCCATTGGCGGTGATCGTCTACCGGGAGGAGTTGGACGTGTGGAAGCCGGGCGCGCATGCCGGGACGTTCCGGGGGAACCAGTTGGCAATGGCGACCGGCCTGGCGACGTTGGACTTCATCCGGCAGCATGATGTGCTGGGCAATGTGGAGGCGATGGGGGCGCGGTTCCAGGACCGGCTCCGGGACTTGCAGGCGCGATTTGGGTTCATTGGGGATGTCCGTGGGCGGGGGCTGATGCTGGGGATGGAGATTGTCGACCGGGGCGAGCCGGATGCGATGGGGCGGCCTGTCGGTTTCGGGAGCTTGGCTCGGGAGTTGCAGGCGGCGTGTTTTGCCGATGGGTTGATTGTAGAGTTGGGCGGCCGGCATGGGGCGGTGATGCGGCTGCTGCCACCGTTGACGATTACCGCGGCTCAGGTGGATGCGGTGTGTGATGTGATTGGCCGGGCCTGCCGGACGGTGCAGGCGGCGCGGATGGAGCGGGACTCGTTGGTGCAGGTGTAGGCTTGCAGGCTTGTCGAGTGTCTGGGAAGGCTGGCCGGGCCGCGTCGGGTTGGCCGGGGTACGTCGGGTTGGCCGGGGTGCGGCTGGGTTGGCCGGGATGCGTCTGGACCGACCGGGGTGCATCGGGCTGGCCGGGATGCGTCGGGCTGTCCGGGGTGTGGCTGGGCTGGCCGGGCCGCGGCTGGATTGGCCGGGGTGCGGCTGGGTTGGCAGGGGTGTGTCTGGGCTGGCCGGGGTGTGGCTGGGCTGGCCGGGGTGCGGCTGGGCTGGCCGGGATGTGTCTGGGCTGGCCGGGATGTGTCTGGGCTGGCCGGGGTGCGTCGGG
>CAMATG010000648.1 GCA_945860645.1 Candidatus Sulfopaludibacter sp. SbA3
CCCCGCCCGACGTCTTCCCATACTGCGCATCGTAGGCGTTGGTCTGGATCTTGAACTCCTGCACCGAATCCACCGGCGGCACATAGGCGATATTGTTCCCGCCCGCCTGCGCGTTGTTCGGCACCCCGTCCATCAGAAATTCGTTCGAACGGTTTCCCCCGCCGCTGATCCCCCAATCGGCAATTGCGCCGTTATCAAACGGCCGCTGATACGCCTGCGACCCGTTGTAATTCACCCCCGGCACCAGCATCGAGAGCATGAACGGATTCCGCCCATTCAGCGGCATCTCTTTAATGAACTGCTCGTCCAACACCCCGCCCCGGTCGGCGTTCGCCGTATCCAGCAACGGCGCCTCGTCGGTCACCGTCACCGTCTCAGCCAGCGCCCCCAGCGCCAGCGTCAGGTTCAGCTCCGCCTGCTGCGCCACCTGCAGCGTCAGCCCCCGCCGCACCAGCGCTTTGAATCCCGCCTTCTCCGCCCGCACCTCGTAGCTGCCCGGCTTCACCAGCGCGAACGTAAACAGCCCGTCCGTGCCCGTCTTGACGTGCATCGCCTCGTTGGTGTCCACGTTCCGCAGCGCCACCCCGGCCGCTACGATCACGCCCCCGCCAGGGTCGGTAATCCGCCCCTGCAACGTGGCACGAAACTCCTGCGCGGCGGCAGGCAGGCACAGCAAAGCCGCAATGAGAACACCCCGGTACGACGACATGCGATTGGGCAAATTATGTCACATCGCGGCACCACTTTCTGCCATGCTGTTGATCATGTCCACCCGTCTCCGCTGGGGCATTTTGAGCTCCTCGAAATTCGCCCGTACCAAGGTCATCCCCGCCCTCCTCCGCGCCGAATCGCTCGAAGTCGCCGCCATCTGCTCCCGCGATCTCGCCGCCGCCCAGGCCCACGCCGCCACCTTCGGCATCCCCACCGCCTACGGTTCCTACGACGAGCTCCTCGCCGACCCCACCATCGACGTCATCTACAACCCCCTCCCCAACCATCTCCACGTCGAATGGTCCATTCGTGCCGCCCGCGCCGGCAAACACGTCCTCTGCGAAAAACCCCTCGGCGTCAACATCGCCGAAGTCGACGCCCTAATCGCGGCCCGCGACGAAGCCGACGTCAAAATCGGCGAAGCCTTCATGGTCGCCACCCACCCTCAATGGCTCTGGGTCAAAGCCGCCATCGACGAAGGCAAAATCGGCCAACTCCGCGCCATCCAGGGCTTCTTCAGCTACACCAATACCGACCCCGCCAACATCCGCAACCAGGCAGATGCCGCCGGCGGCGCCATCATGGACATCGGCTGCTACCCCATCTTCACCTCCCGCTTCGTCACCGGCCGCGACCCCCTCCGCGTCTGCGCCCAAATCGAACGCGACCCCAACTTCCAAACCGACCGCCTCTCCAGCGCCATCCTCGACTTCGGCGACGTCCACTGCCAGTTCATCTGCAGCACTCAAACCAACCCGTATCAGCGAATGCAGTTCCACGGCACCCGCGGCCGCATTGAAATCGAAATTCCCTTCAACGCCCCGCCCGATCGGCCCACCCGCGTCTTCATGGACGACGGCCGCGATGTCTTCGGCTCCGGCATCAGCCTCCAGACATTCGATACGTGCGACCAATACACCATCGAAGGAGAAGCCTTCACCGCCGCCGTCCGCGGCGAACGCCCCGTCCCGGTCCCGCTCGAAGCCGCCCGCGGCAACATGCTCACCATCGACGCCGTCTTCCAGTCCGCCCGCGAAAATCGCTGGGTCTCCCTCTAACACCCGCCGTCCCGCGGGGAGACGACCCTACGAGTCTTCCCGCTCCGGCTCCCATTCGTACAGGTCTTCCCGCTCCGCAACGCGCCCTTCCCGCTTCTCCTGCTCCAGTCGGGCCTTGGCTTCTTCCCGTTCTTCCTTACCGTCGCTCATAGCTCAATTATAGGTTCCGCAGCACCGCGTGATCCTGCCGCAGCCGCGCCAACTCGTCCACAATGCTCTGCCGCACCTGGTCCCGCAACGCCGCCCCGCCCCGCTTCACGTCCAGCCCAGCCACCGGCACCGGAGGCAACACCTTCAACCAGATCTCCGAGCTTTCGCTAAAGAAGAAGCTCGACCGCGGCAACGCCCGCGACGTCCCGTCCACCACCAACGGCAACACCGGCACCTGCTCCCGGATCGCCAACTGGAACGCGCCCTCGTTAAACGGCAGCACTTCCCCAGTCGTCGACCGTCCGCCCTCCGGGAAAAATACCACCGAAAACCGCTGCCGCAGGTACTTGCCGCAGCGCAGTAAAGCCCGCGCCGCCTGCGTCGGCGACGTCCGTTCCACCGCCACGTCCCCGGCCAACTGCAGCATCTGCCCAAACAGCGGCACCTTGAACAACTCCGCCTTCGCCAGCCACTTCGTGTCGGTTTTCAGATAGCAAATCAGCGGAATATCGGCCAGCGATTGGTGATTGCTCACAATCAGGTACACCTGATTCGGGTCCAGGTTCTCCTGGCCTTCGATGTGGATGATCCACGGCGTCACCCGCCCGACGATCCGTCCCAGCCGCCGCAACCAGAAACCCGTCCGGCGCAAGTCCGGCTTCTCGTCAAACAGCCAAATCAGTGCCAAAAGCGGCAACCAGAAAAGCACCAGCAACACACTGGCGGTCCAAATCCAAAGCGAGCGAAAAAAGCGAATCATGTACCTGGGCGCGGTGTCGTCCTGCAACGCCGCGTTCCCAGCAGAATACCACGAGCGGCTCCAGTCGCCCGCGCCTCTCGCATACCTGCATAAACGTCAATCCGCATAAACTTCATTCCAAACTACAGCCGGCGCCGAAACACCCGGTGGAGAGAGTATCGACGAAAACAAGGGAAACATCACCGTTTTCACTTTTCCGCTCTCTCGCTCGCCGAATGAACCCCGCACAACTGGCGCAATAGCCGGCCTCCGGAAACACGCTCCTGTCCACGCCTCCATCGGCCCAACCTTCCGCGGCGGAAAATCGTGCTGCTCCCAATTGGGCCTCCCGCGCCTGCGCCGCAAACTGCGAACGATGGCGACACGCGTGCCCGCCGCCCCCGGCCGATCCCGCGGAGCGTCGACCACGGTGCTGAAGGTTGCCGGTTCCGCCTTCACCTGAAGCTCAATCCTTAGCTGCAAGAGCTTTGATCGTTTGTCTGGCTTTTTGTGCGTACTCACTCGCCGGATAAACGTTGATGAACGTCGCAAAGAAGATCAACGCCCCCTCCCGCTTCCCGGCGGTGAGACGGCTTTGCCCTTCCTGGAACAACAGCATCGGGTCGGGATCGACGATGCCTTGCCGGACCCAGGAGGCGCGAATCGCCGCCTTGGCTTCTGCTCTCAGTGTTGATTTAGGATAATCGTTGAGTAAGGTGTCCAGGCTAAGACGCGCCCTCTCAAACTCACCGGCCTCGATCAGCAGCAATCCCCGATCGTATAAGCGGGTCTCCGCTTGCGGGCGTGCTTGCCCGGCCGCCATGCCAGCCGCGGCCACGGCGATGAGCATCATTCGCGATGGAACGAATAGGGTTCGGGTTAACATCAGCCTGGCTAATGCATTTGAGAGCCCATCCGCAAACCGGCTGTAAGAAGGAGGGATACGTCGAATTCCAGGGGCGCCGGGTGTGCACTCCGGAAAACGGTGTGGTTATAGGCGCCCGCCACCTGCCGATAGTGACCTCGTCCGTCACCCGGCGCGCACTAGCAAATACACCGGTTTTGCCCGCCCCGGAATTTTGATTCACAGACTTTGGAAAACTATATTTCCCGCCAAATCAACAACATGAAATTTTTCACCCCCTAACACCCTTGCCACCCCATGCTAGCGTGAAACCAGGTGAGCCAACTCTCACCCGCAAAAGCCCTCGCCCCAGCGAGGGCTTTTGCTTTTCCACCTCCAGAAAGGCAACGCCATGACCAAAGAAGATCGCGCCCGCATCGCCCGCGAAAATGGAGCCAAGAGCCGTGGCCCCATCACTCCCGAAGGCAAAGCCCAGTCACGCATGAACTCCATCAAAACCGGCGAGCACGCCGAAACCCTCGCTCAATTCGTCCCGCCCAACTCCGGCGTCCTCTGCCACGAGGACCGCAAAAAGTTCTACGCGCTCATCAACCAGCTCACCCAGATCTTCCTGCCCGTCAACCAGGAAGCCGCCGCCATGGTCCGTCAAATCGCCATCGCCCGCTGGCAGATCGATCGC